>CALVPC010000112.1 GCA_944350405.1 uncultured Bacilli bacterium | reverse complement strand
ATGTAATAGTTCTAGATTTTTCATCATAAGTACAATTTCTAGAGCAACTATCAGGAATATATTCCACATTATCCGGTAAAACACTAGTAATAGTTATATCTTTATATGAATAATTATCACTTCCCTCAGCATATCTCCACTCATAACCAGCATTTTCACATCCTGATTCTGTATAATAATTTCCCCTAGAACAATAACTAAAATTAGCTTTATTCTGAACTCTAAAAATATAACTAAATGTATCACCAACATTAACAGAATTAAAATTACTCATCCCATTTACAAAGTTATTTTCTTCTAAACTATCTGTAGTTAAAGTATCTGTATATACTTTAGAAACTTGAGTATACTGCTCTAAACGTAATCTAGAAAAATCACTTCTATTAACAGACTGATTAACAAGATCTAAATCAACAGCTTTAGAAAAAGAGTCACTACCACTTGGAATTTCACAAATATCTTCATCACAAAACTGATTAATTGGTCTTTCAACTGAAATTTTATAACCAATTAAAGTATCATTTTCTGTAAGAATATTTGGAACTAATCTATCAAAATTATCATAACGCACACTATAAGAATCATTCCCAGGGCTTTTCATAGTACCATCATCGTTATATGTATAATCATACCCTGATGAATGAATAAATCCTAATTCTTCTTGATTTATAGCACCTCCTACATAAATCATAACATGCCCACTATTACCAGATACAGTACCATCATCATTCTTTGTCCTAAAATAATAAGTAACAATATCTCCAGGTCTTAAAATAGATTTAATCTCTTCAGCCATTACAGCACTTTTATCTTTTATTTGCTCCTGTACTTCTGAAACAGTTTTACCATCAGCTTCAAAATAATAGACAGCTTGTGTTTTATTACTAGTACTATTATTAATATAAGCTCCTGTTACATCACTAATATTGTCTGAAACCTCTCCAAAAACATTCTTCGAAATATTAGCAAAAAATGTTCCATCTGGCTCTATAGCTGTATTAGTAACCATTTCACTAAATAATTCTTGATCCATTTTTTCTGAATAATATATATCAGGATAATTAGTTATGTTAGAATTAGGCATATTATAATAAGCATATTTATAGCCACGTTTAAAATAATTATATCGAGCATTCTGATAATGATCAGAAAAATCATATCCTAAAGCATACTTATAAACCATATAAGCAAAACCACTACAATCTATAAAATATTTATGATTTCTACTAACATCTTCTGGAGAGTGATCCATACTTCTCCAAGCATAAGTGCCACCAGTTGTCACTTTAGTGTAACCATAATGTTGATCTTTTAAATACATACTATAATCCGAATATAAATTTTTATAAAAATAACTAAGAGAAGTTGAAACAACCATCTCTTCTACCTCTTCTCTTGTATAAACTCTATTTTCCAAAGCATAAGAATTTCTATAAATTGCTGAAAGAACAATTATAGCTCCAAATAATAAAAATAGTGTACCTATAATCAAAAATTTCTTTTCCTTTAATAAATTCTTCATATAATCACCTACACTACATTTAGTATATCATAAAATAAAAAAATTCACTACAAAAGTGAATCTTTTCATGCATTTCTATTATTATTTAAATTATTAATATTTTCTTGTTGATTATTATTAGAAAAATTAGAAATTGACTCCGTTGTATTATAATTATTACTGGCTTCATTTGTAAAATAATTGCTATTTATATTACTTGAATTTATCATATTATCATTATTAGAAATATTTAAATTAGCAGAATTATTATTATAATTAGAAATATTATTAAAATCATTATTAGAATTCGAATTATTATTACTAATACCTGTACTATTCATATTTGTTTGTTGAAAATTATTAGTAACATTATTATAATCTAATTTTTCACCATCAATCTTATTAATATCACCAGCTCTTACACCCGTAGTAAGATTAATTCTTGACCCATCTCTAGGAATATCAGAAGCATTAGAACTTAAATTACTAGCACTAATACCATTATTTTTCTTTTTCTTCTTAATCACAAATGCGTAAACTAATACTCCTCCAATTATAAGTAATAATATAACTATAATAATTATTGGAACAAGTATACTACCAGAATCTTTGTCAATTGTAATTTTATATTCAGTAGTAGTCATATCACTAGCTGTAACAAGAACTGTAATTACACTACCATCTTCCAAATTTTCATTACCAGTAATTAAAACAGAAGCATTTTTATCTGAAGTAACTGTTTGTATATCAATAACATCATTATCAGTTTTAAATACATATTCATACGTACCATCTATAAGTTCAATATTAGTACCATCAAGTATTAATTTAGAAAGTGTACTATCATTAGAAAGTTCTACCCCTTGTTCTTCTCTTGTTACATTAATTACATATTCCTGAACTTTATTGTTTTCAGCAGTAACTTTAATTACAATTTTATTTTCTCCGACCTTTAAAAGATTACTTCTTTGAAATTCAAGTTTAGCTTTTGAATCTTCCGCAGTAGCATCTACTACTATTTCTCCTACCTCATAAGAAACAGCAACATTATATTCGAAAGTGTTTTTATCAAACACAATATTACCTTCACTTATAGTAAGACTAGACAAATAACTATTTGAACTTCTTCCATCTTCCCTTGTTATATTAATAGTATAAGTTTTATTTATTCCACGTTCATTTTTAACAATAATTCTATAAGAATTAAATCCCTTATTTAATGTAACTGTTCTAGGCCCATATCCACTTACAAAACTAGCTTTTGAATCTGCTAAAGTAGCTCCAATAGTAATCCTAGATACATCATTATCTACAGTAACATTATATGTTGTAGTTGATGGATTAAAAGATAAAGTACCTTCAGATAAACTAAGAGAAGCTAAATTATTATTACTTGATCTATTATCTTGTTTAGTTATATTTATAGTATATGTCTTAGTTGTACCTTTCTCACTTCTTACAATAATTCTATATGAATTAGTTCCTGAACTAACAGTAACTGTTCTAGGCCCATATCCACTTACAAAACTAGCTTTTGAATCTGCTAAAGTAGCACTTATTGTTACTCTAGAAATGTTTTGAGATACTGTAATATTATAATTAGTAGTAGAAGCACTAAACTTAAGATTGCCACTACTTACTCTAAGAGAAGCTAAATTATTGTTTGCAGATCTATTATCAGGCCTAGTAATATTTAAAGTATATGTCTTTTTACTTCCATTTTCTGCAGTAACAACAATAGAAAATTTATTAGAACCATATTTTAGTGATTTAGTTCCAGTACCAGATACTTTAGCATTAGAATCTTGCTTATTAGCAGAAATTACAGTAGAAGCACTATTTACAGTTAAATTATATGTAGTAGTTAAAGGATTAAAAGTAAAGTTAGCACCAGAAACTGTAAGTGATGAAAGTAAATTATTATCAGAAGCAATTCTAATCGTATCACTAGGAGCATTAGCAGATAAATCAACAAAATTAGTATCACTAATTGACATAGAAGTAAGAGCTACTTTATAACTAGTCCCTGAACTAAGTCCTTCAGCAAGTTTTACTTGCAAAACCCCAATTGAAGCATTAGAAGAAACACCAGAATTATTCCCAATAGCAAATCCAGATTGAGTATTAGAAAATACTAAATTCCATTCGCTACCAGGACTAAATTTATAAAACGAAATACCACTACTAAAATCATACTTAGATGAAATACCCGATAACTTACCACCACTAGTTGAAGAATTAATATTACATGAAACTATATCTCCAGCAGATGCAGTACTAGGGCATGAAATAGATAAACTAGTAGATGTAGCCATTACATTTAATGGTAACATCACAAGTATCGCAAATAAAATAAATTTAAAATTCTTTTTCATTACAAATTACCTCCTTCAATTAAATAATTAACTATCCTCATTACATCATTCATTCCTATATTCTTATCCCTATTT
>CALVPC010000111.1 GCA_944350405.1 uncultured Bacilli bacterium | reverse complement strand
AATATGGATATGTCTTGTTGTAATAATTGCTGCTTTTCTTTCTATTTCTCCTTTAGGGGTAAATATTGTTATTTTGGCGGCATCTTTTATGTCTCCGGACTGTCTAATTGGTAATTCTAATTTTAGTTTATAAGCATCAGACTGAGATAATTCTACTTGGGTATATTTTCTAAATGGTCCGACTATTCTTACATTTTCTATAATATTGTCATTATTTTTTATAGAAACTGTTTTATCTGATGCAAACTCTCCTGGTTGATTTAAATCTTTTATTTTATTTATTGGTTCATCAAATAATAAATCATAATCTTCTTTTGTTATATGCATGTGTCTAGCAGATATTCCTATAGTTATTTTCATATTCTATCACCTCTTTTATTATATTACTTTTTTTATATATTTACTAGTATATTATTTTTTAATTTTCATAATATTTAATGAAAGGGCGATGTTATGAATAATAGTTATTTTAATCCTGCTGTTCCTAGTAACATAGGCAGTTCTGGACCGCCAGAATTTGGTACTAATTTTAGTCAAGGGACTTTAAATGAACTTCCTATGGAACAGTCTTATGTTGAAAATATTTTAAGAATGAATATTGGTAAAGTTGCTAGTTTCTACATGACTTTTCCAGACTCTAATGAATGGCGCGATAGAGTATTTACTGGAGTAGTTGAACAAGCTGCTAGAGATCATGTTGTAATTAGTGATCCTAAAACTGGAAAATGGTATTTACTTTTATCAATTTATTTAGACTTTATAGTTTTTGATGAGGAAATTAATTATAAAGTTATTTAAAGAATTTGTTTTAAAATTCTTTTTTCTTTGTATTTAATGTTATAATATATTTATTAATTAGCATATTGTAATTTTTTTTGGTGATATAACCTTTTTATGTTATAATTATTTGGTAAAGATAGGTGATTGTATGTTATATATGGTTTGTATAATTATTGTTATTTTAGTTGTGTTAGCAATATTTTTATTTTTAAAAGTTTCTAAATTAAAAGATATTACTAAGTCTCTGGAGATATGTGCTTCTAAAATTAATGATATACTTGAAGAAAAATTAAACTTAGTTAATAAATTATTAAAAAATATTAAAGAAGAGAAAATTAAAAAAGAGTTTTCTTATAGTGAGGATTATAATATATATGAAAAAGAAAATGCTCTATTTAACGTAAGTTTTAATATAAATAAATATGTAAAAGATAATAATATTAAAAAACTTAAAGAAAAAGTTCATGAGCTTAATGTATTAGAAGAAAGTTTAGATGGTCTTAAAGATTTTTATAATGCTAATGTTTTAAATTATAATGAATTATTTTTGAAGCGATATTTAAATAAATTTTATAGATTAATGAAATTTAAAGATTATAAATCATTTAAAATTAGAAAATTAGAAGAGTATGAAATATTTAAAAATTAATTGTTAGATTGTAGTATAAAAAACCTCATTTTTTAAAAAGAGGTTTTTTATTATTTAATATGAATATTATTTATATTTACACAAATGAAAACTCTGCTTCTTATTTTTAAAGGAAACAGAGTTTTTGTTTTTCAATTTTGTATATATTAATATAAATTTTACTAAAATTTTTCAGTATAAGTTCCAAATTCTTTGCAATTTCCTGCTTTATCGCAAACAGAAAAGTATATATTAGCTGTGTATCCTGATGGCATACAATAATTAATTTGTTTATGTCCACCATCATCCCAATTACGAAGTTCATAACTTTTTTGTGTCATTCTTGTATATGCACTACCTGAGCTGCAATTATAATTTTGATAACAATGCCCATACTTTAATCTATATACTCCTGATAAGGCATCTCTGAAATGATATATATAAATATAACATAAATTATTATTAGATGTATAATCGTGTTTCCAATAATATCTGTCATATAAATATGGATCTGTTGTATCTATTTTTATGTTAGTTGATTTTACTGCACTTATATTTCCGGCATTGTCTGTTGCTCTTACATATAATGTTTGATTTCTTTCTGCTGTGTATTCTGGCGTCCACACTTTTTTTGTTGTTGTATTAGTATCAAAATTTGAAGATGATACTGTTGTCCAACTTGAATTATTATATGAATATTGTACGTTTTTAATACCTGATGAAGAATCTGATAAGGTAGCTGTTATTATTACTTTTTGATTTGTCCATTCTCCTCCACTAGGATTTGATAAGGTTACTGTTGGCCCTGTTGTATCTATTTTTATGTTGGTTGATTTTACTGTACTTACATTTCCAGCATTATCTGTTGTTCTTACATATAATGTTCTATTTTGATTTGCTGTATACTCTGGTGTCCATACCTTCTTAGTTGTTGTGTTTGTATCAAAATTTGAGGATGAAGCAGTTGTCCACGTTTTATTATCATAAGAATACTCTATACTTTTTATTCCTGATGAAGAATCTGTTGCTGTTACTGTTACTATTATTTTTTCATTTGTCCAAGCTCCTCCACTTGTACTTGACAATGTAACTGTTGGTAATGTTTTATCTATTTTTATATTAGTTGATTTTACTGTACTTACATTTCCAGCATTATCTGTTGTTCTTACATATAGTGTTCTATTTTGATTTGCTGTATACTCTGGTGTCCATACCTTTTTAGTTGTTGTATTGGTATCAAAATTTGAGGATGAAGCTGTTGTCCAGCTTTGATTGTCATAAGAATATTCTATACTTTTTATTCCTGATGAGGAATCTGTTGCTGTTACTGTTACTATTATTTTTTCATTTGTCCAAGCTCCTCCACTAGGATTTGATAAG
>CALVPC010000110.1 GCA_944350405.1 uncultured Bacilli bacterium | reverse complement strand
CTTAAAATTCCTTATCCAAAAAGAATTAAGAGTGATAAAGGTTATTCTACTAGTGTTGATATTTTAGATAAGCTTACTGATTATGAAATAGTAAGACAAATTTTAGAGTATAGAATGCTTACTAAACTTTATTCTAATTATATAGTTGGTTTAATTGATTTTATTAAAGATGATGGAAAAATACATCCAGTTTTTAATCAAACTTTAACAAGAACTGGAAGGCTTTCTTGTATGAGCCCTAATTTACAAAATATTCCTGTTAGAGAAGAGTATGGTAAACTTATTAGGAAAGCTTTTATAGCAAGTTCTGGTTGTATGATTATTAGTAGTGATTATTCACAGATAGAGCTTAGAGTTTTTGCACATATGTCTAATGCTAGTAACTTAATACAGGCATTTAATAATAATTTAGATATTCATACTAAGACTGCTATGGATATATATGGTGTTAGTAAGGATGAGGTTACTAGTAGTATGAGAAGAAATGCTAAAGCTGTTAATTTTGGTATTTTATATGGTATTAGTAGTTTTGGTCTTAGTGAAGATTTAGGAGTTAATTTTAAAGAAGCTAAAACATTTATTGATAATTATTTGAATACTTATCCTGGAATAAAAGACTATATGAATAAAGTAAAAGAAGAAGCTCATGCTAGTGGTACTGTTAAAAACTTATTTGGTAGAGTTAGAGTTATAGATGAAATTAATAGTAGTAATTTTATGATTAGATCGCAAGGAGAGAGAATGGCTCTTAATACTCCAATTCAGGGAACTGCTGCGGATATACTTAAACTTGCTATGATTAATATTTTCGAAGAATTTAATAAACGTGGATTAAAGGCAAAAATTATTATTCAAGTACATGATGAACTTTTGATTGATTGTCCTACAGAGGAAATAGATGAAGTTTGTGTGATAATTAAAGATAAAATGGAAAATGCTTATAAATTATCAGTGCCTTTAAAAGTAGATATTGAGATAGGTATTAATTGGTATGAAGCTAAGTGAGGTATATATGAATAAAGTAAAAGATAGTTTGCTTGTTAGTATTGTTGTTAATATTTTTATAATTGTTATGGAAATTGTAGCAGGATTCATAGGAAATTCAATTTCGTTAATTTCTTCTGGAATACATGGTGTGTCAGATTTAATAACAGATATTTTTTCTTTAATAGGATCGCATTTTTCTTCTAAGCCTGCTAATAAAGATTATCCTTTTGGTTATGGAAAAGCTGATAATATATTTAGTATGGTTATAGGAATATTTATTGTTTTCATAGGGTTTTTTATGCTAAAAAGTGTTTTTGGAGAGACGGCTACTATTCCATCTGTGTGGCTTGTTGTAGTGATTTTTATTTCAATGCTAGTTAGATATATTTGTTCTAATTATTTGATGCATTGTGGACTTAAGTATAATTCTGAAATATTAATAAGTAATGCTAAAGAAGGTAAGATTGATGCTCTTTCTTCATTTTTCTTACTTTTTGTTATAATCCTTTCTCAATTTTCAAATGATGTTTCATGGTTTAAATATTTAGATTTAGTCGGTGGAATTTTAATAAGTGTTATAGTTATTTATGTTGGATTTAATATTATTCATCATGAGTTTGGAGAACTTATTGGTAGGCAAGAAAAGAATACTCATTTAGCTAGAAATATTAAAAATTATATTTTAAAAGATAAGGATATTAAAAAAGTTGAAAATATAAATTTGCTTAAATTTGGTTCTACTTATTTAGTAATATTTGCTATATATTTTAATAAAAATATTTCTCTTAAAGCTGCTGATTTGAAGCGTAATTTTTTAGAGGATAGTATTAAGAAAAAATATAAATCTGTTAATACAATTATATTAAAAATGCATTTTGAAGGAGATGATTAAAATGCCTGAACTTCCAGAAGTAGAGACTGTTAGGAAAGCTTTAACTTTAAAATTAAAAGGTAGAAAGATAAAAGATTTAACAGTGCTTCATAATAATGTTTTTAAAGATCAGGATATTGATACTATTATATCTAATATAAAAAATCAAACAATAAATGATATTAAAAGACGTGGTAAATGGTTAATGTTTTGTCTTGATGATTATTTTCTTTTGAGTCATTTGAGAATGGAAGGTAAATATTTATATAGACATATAGGAGAGAAAATAGAAAAACATCAACTTGTTATATTTAACATAGATGATGAGTTTGAACTTAGATATAAAGACGTTAGAAAATTTGGTAAGATGTATTTAGTTCCTAAAGAGGATATAGATAATAGTGTTTTAAATACATTGGGATTAGAACCATGGGATGATAATCTTAATAGTAAATATTTACAAGAAAAGTATAAAAATAAAAATTTACCTATTAAAACTCTTCTTTTAGATCAAAGTATAATTACAGGTATTGGGAATATATATGCGGATGAGATCTTATTTTTAAGTAAAATAAATCCACATAAAAAAGGGAAAGATATTACTTCTGATGAGTGTTGTAAGATAATTAGTAATACTAGAATAGTTTTGGATAAGGCAATAGAAGAAG
>CALVPC010000109.1 GCA_944350405.1 uncultured Bacilli bacterium | reverse complement strand
CTTGAAAAATTAGAAAAAAACTACTATTCCAAAAAAACTCAAATTGATTATGAAAAAGATGTGTCAATATTAAAAAAAGAAAAAATGGATATTGAAAAAAAACTAAATAAAATTAATGATCGTTTTGCTATGTTATATGATGATAAAGCTGATGGAATAATCTCTACTACTGAATTTATTATGTTAAAGAATAAATATCAAAACGACATTAATAATTTCAATTTAAGAATTGAATCTATCAATAAAGAAATTTATGCTATTAATGAAAAAGAAAGTAATGCAATTAATGAAAAAAGTGTATTGAAAAAATACACTCATATTGATAAATTAAATAGAATTATTGTTGACGAATTTATTTCTAAAATATTAATAGGAAAAAAAGATGAAAACAATAATAGGCCAATTAAGATATATTGGAATTTTACAATTTAATGTACCGTGTATAAGATTATCTGCCATGCCCAGCATCTACAACAACTCCTGTTATCTTTCTATCGTTCATCATATCACCTCTATAATAAAATATGTTGATTTAGTTAAAATGTCACATAACTACTTGCATTTCTTAAAACAAAACAAAATTAACTAAAGAAATAAATAAATTTAAAATAACAATACCAGTATCACTTAATACTAATAATAAATTTTCTCACAAAATTAACTTCCCCTGGATAACACACATATATGTATATTAAAATACTTGCTACTATTCCCCCAAGCATATTAATAAACACATCTCCCATAGTATCATTTATACCAATATCTAAATAACCACCATCAATTCTAAACACCGACTCACTAGTATAAACATTTGTATACAAAATATCTTGTATACTAAAAATCTTATTACTTGTTGAATCTCCAAGTAATACAGTATTTATCTCGTTAACATACTCATCCTTTTGCATATCACATTTAAAATACTTATCCATACTATATTCAAATAATTCCCACAAAGAACCCATAGTAATAGAAAAACACATACTAAAAACAGCAACTATCGCTCCTAAAGATTTCATAACATTAGAATCAAACACCACATATCTAATTATAGAAAACCCAACAAAAGTACATAAAAATCCAAAAGAAAAATGAAGAATATTATCCCAGACAGAAATAAGTTTATAAAAGTCTAAGATCTCCCCTAAAACCTGTGAACAAAAAATAAAAAAGTAAAATAAACATTTAAAAACACCACTCATTCTAATTTTAAAAAATCTTTCAATAAAATTAAAAATTAAATAAATTAATAACGTTAAAAAAACAATAAAAATAATTCTACTACTTCCTATAATAACACCCCATATTAGAAAACATAAAAGTACGCCAATAATACTATACAACACATATTTACTTTTAATCATATAAAATCACCTTATAAAATATATGTATTAAAAATAAAAAAAACGATAAATAGCGTTACATTTATCGTTACCTAAACTAAAACATTGTTTTTTTAGAAATATCTTTAATTTCTTCCCAATTTTTAGGAAATCCCATTCTATCCAATATTTTATCAACAGAAATTGTTTTTAAATTAAAATCCAATTCATCTATTGCACTTTTTAATTCCATAACAAGTCTATTTACTTCTTCATCTTTTAACAAATTTTTTAAAATTATAAGAAGTGCAAATAAATCATTTTTTCCATAAATATACTCATTATTCATCATTGGTATATGTAATAATCGATGATAAATACAATCATCAATAAATTTTTGAGTTCTATTCTCATATACAATATCTTCATGAGCACATAAATTACGATAATTTGATAAAATACTAAGATAAACTTGAAAATTCCTAATTTCAAGACTATAAATATCTACTATATCATACTGATCCTCTTTTTTAAGTACAGAGAATAATTCGACTACTATACCAAAAGATAAAACTTTAACCAGTACCCACAAAGGTATATAACCATAATTGTCTATATAATGCTTAGTAGCAGCATGCTGAGTAGCATTAGTTTTAATTTGTCTTTTCATTTTACTAATCAAATCGTTAATCTGCTTTCTATTTTCATAAATATTATTAAAATTATTAGCATTTAAATATTCTTTTTCCCTATAACCATATTTTTTAGAAAGTTGATAAGAGATTATAGACTTAACGTTATTTTCTATAATTAAAATATTTTTAAATAATATATTCCTAATTCTTCTGTCAAATAAAAACAAACCATAAAGTTCTTCAAAAGAAGTTCCAGGAATATATTGTTTACTACCTTTAGATGTTAAAAAGGGATGTCTATATCCATTTAAAAAGAAATAATTTTCTCTAAGCAACACTTCTTCAGCAAATTTTTTATTTGGAATTGAAAGTCCTTTTCCTTCTAATATATTAATTTGTTCATCTAAAGTCTTAAATATTTTCTTAGCCATATGCCTCACCTACTATAAAATTATAGCATGTATAATAAAAAAGAAAAAGAAAAAAATAGCACATCTATAAAAATTAACTATAATTCGCCAAATTATTATTTAATAATAAATATCAACTTTATACATTTATTAAATCATTTTTAATCACT
>CALVPC010000108.1 GCA_944350405.1 uncultured Bacilli bacterium | reverse complement strand
CAATTTAATCAATATGATAAACAATGAAATTAATAACAAATAAAAAGATACTTTATAATAGTTTAAAGTATCTTTTTTATTATAATCTTATAGGATTAAAATCAATTTCTAATCTTATATTTTTATCATTATAAAAACGTTCTTGTAGTTTTAACATATACCCTCTTATATCATTAATATTTTTATATTTAATTATTATTTGGAAACGATATTCATTATTCATTTTAAAAATATTACTAATTGATGGCCCCAAAATAATTTCATTTAGCAAATTACTTTTTAAATAATTACCTATTTTTGTACTAAACAAACTAGCTTTATCATAATCCTTAGAAATTATCTTAAGTTCACACAAATAATAAAATGGTGGATAACCTAACTTTTTTCTTATTTTAATTTCTTCATTATAAAAACTTTTATAATCATTATCTTTAGAATATTTAATAGCATAATGCTCAGGATTAAATGTTTGTATTAATACTTTTCCTTCTTTAGAACCTCTTCCACTTCGACCAGAAACTTGATTTAACAAATCAAAAGTAACTTCACTACTCCTAAAATCAGGAAAATTAAGACTAATATCAGCATTTATAACTCCTACTAAAGTGACATCATTAAAATCTAATCCTTTAGCAATCATTTGGGTTCCTAAAAGAATATTATATTCTTTATTATGAAACGATTTAATAATTTTTTCATGTGCATTCTTCCCAGTCGTAGTATCAACATCCATTCGAATAATTTTAGCCTCTGGAATAAGTTCTGATAAAGCTTCTTCCACTTTTTCCGTACCTAACCCGTATTCCTTTAACTCTTCATCACAACTTTTGCAATACTTTTCTTTTCTCACGGCATAACCACAATAATGACACCTAAGCATATTAGAACTCTTATGATAAGTAAGTGAAATATCACAATTTGGGCATTTTTCTACATATCCACAATTTTTACATGTAACAACCGAAGAATAGCCTCTTTTATTAAGAAATAAAATTACTTGTTCTCCCTTAGAAATAGTACTTTTTATCTCTTCAATTAAAGTTGTAGAAAAATAATCATTAGTCTTTCTAAATTCTTTATTCATATCTATTATCTGAATAACTGGATCTTTTCCATTATATCTATTATTAAGTTCAAGAAGAGTATAAGTTCCTTTTAAAGCAAGAGAATAACTCTCCATAGTAGGAGTAGCACTACCAAGAACTAAAGGACAATTATGATAAATACATCTTTGTTTTGCTATATCTTTTGCGTTATATCTAGGAGTATTTTCTTGTTTATAACTTTGACTATGTTCTTCATCAACTATTATAATACCAACATTGTTAAGAGGAGCAAATACTGCACTTCTAGCCCCAATAACTATATCAACCTTACCTTCATTAATCTTTCTCCATTCATCATATTTCTCACTATCAGAAAGCCTACTATGTAAAACAGCTATTCTATCAAAATAAGAAGTAAATCTATTAATAATTTGAGGAGTAAGAGATATTTCAGGAACTAAAAATATTGCCACTTTTCCATTCTTTATTACCTCTTCAATAAGTTTCATATACACATTAGTCTTACCAGATCCTGTAACTCCATGAAGTAAAAAAACATTAAAAGAATTAATAGACTCTTTTACTTTCAAAAAAACTTCTTCCTGACTTTTATTTAAATTAAAATTTTTCTTTTCACTTTTTTCTAATTTATACCTAAATACTTCTCTTTCTTCTTCTAAAAGAATCCCCTTATTTATTAATGTATTAACACTACTAACAGAAATAGAAGTTAAATCTTTCTTTCTAATAACGTCTATATCTTGAAATTTAGAAATTATTATACTTTGAGTGGCATTAAGTTTAATCAAGCTCAAATTAACATCTTTATTTAATCTAACATATTTATCGAATTTTTTATTAATATTTACACTACTTTTAGCCTTTAATGCCTTAGGAAGCATAGCACTATAACAAGACATCAATGAAGCAAGTGTTACCCCTCTCATATATTTTCCAAGTTCTAAAAGTTCTTTATTTAAAACAGGATAATCATCGACTAACCTTATTATATTTTTTAAATCTATATCATCTCTTCTATCGTTAGAAATACTCATAACAAAGCCCTCTAGATTTCTTTTTCCAAAAGGAACTTCTACTCTCATACCAACCTTTATTTTATCTTCTAACTCTTTAGGAACAAGATATGTAAAAGTTTTTTCTAAAAATACATGTAATAATTCAACTAAACACTCACAAACCATAATATCTCCTCCTAAAATAATTATACCATATCAAACAAAAAGTACTAAGAAATTATCTTAGTACCACATTTACCATTAATAACATCTTCTATACCATAAGCCTCATTAAAGCCATATATATAAAGTGGTATTTTATGTTTAGCAAGTGAAGCTAATGCTTCTATATCTAAAACTAAAAGATTAGAAGTCCCCATACTTATTGATAAATTTAAAAGCTCATCATGAGTCATTTGATTAATAATATGGGACTCATCTAAAGAAGGATCTTTATCAAAAACACCTCCGACATTTTTTGCCATTAAAATAAGATCAGCATTATACTCTAT
>CALVPC010000107.1 GCA_944350405.1 uncultured Bacilli bacterium | reverse complement strand
AAAAGTTCTATATGTTTTATATAGAACTTTTATTTTATTTTATTTCTAATTATATTAGCTATATTTGTTTTTTGGTCATTAGTTAAATCATTCCAGAATAATTCTAACATTACTCCTAATCCTGGTAATACTAGTTCATCACCAGTAATTACTGATTCATCAATAGTTTTTATTATTTCGTTATTATTATCATTTTTTATTTTATTTATTACATTTTCTCTAATATTTATATTCATTATTAATCACCATTAATATTATGTATTTTTTGTAATAAAATATACTGAGATATTTTGTAAAATTTATTTAAAAAATATTAATTTTGTTTACAAAGATATTCTTTGATAGTATACTTTTAATAAAGGAGATGATTATATGGTAGTTGGAATAGTAATTGGAGTTATTGTTTTAATAATTGTGATATGGTTTTTTGCTACTTACAATAAGTTAGTTAGTTTAAGAAATAGAAAGGATGATCAATGGTCTCAAATTGAAGTTCAATTAAAAAGAAGGGCTGATTTGATTCCGAATTTAGTTGAAACTGTAAAGGGTTATGCTAAGCATGAAAATGAAACTTTAGAGGAAGTAATTAGTGCTAGAAATACTTATTTAAGTGCTACTACTCCAGAGGATGAGATGAAAGCAAATGGTGCTATTAGTGAGGCTTTATCTAAATTATTTGCTTTATCTGAAAATTATCCAGATTTAAAGGCTAATCAAAACTTTTTATCTCTTCAAAATGATTTAAGGGATACTGAAGATAAGATTTCATATGCTAGACAGTTTTACAATGATTCTGTCCTTACTTATAATAACAAGGTAGAAATGGTACCATCAAATATTGTTGCTGGAATTGCTAAGTTTAAAAAAGCTACTTTCTTTGAAGTAGAAGAAAAAGATAAAGAAGTACCTAAAGTTAGTTTTTAAGACTTACAATATGTAAGTCTTTTTATATAAGGAGGATAAGAAATGAAGAAGTTTGCTTTTTTAATGATTTTATTTTTATTTCCTATTAGTGTGTGTGCTAGTAGTGTTGATTATGAAATAGATGCTTTTCATATTGAGGCTACTATTAATGAAAATGGTTCGGTTGATGTTTGTGAATACATAAAACAAACTGGTACTTTTAATGGATATATAAGAGATATAAAATATGATTCAGATTATGGTTATGGTGCTAGTGGTATTTCTAATATCGAAGTATATGATTTAAATGTTTCTAATTTAACTAGGGGTGATAAATTTAGTTTGGTTAGTTATGCTTCTAAAGGTGATAGAGGTGTTTATGAACAAGATAGCCTTTATAATGGTGTTAGTTTAACTATGTATAATAGTACAAACGATTCTTCTAGTGGATATGTAGTTTGTTATACTTTAGATGATGTAGTTATTTCGCATAATGATGTTGCAGAGTTTTATTGGAATTTTATTGGTAATGAATTTGATGATGTTTTAAATGATGTAGATATTAAAGTATATTTAAAGCAAAGAGATGATTCACTTAGAGTATGGGCACATGGGCCACTTTATGGAGAAATTTATCCATATCATGATAATGTTAGTTATGCCCATGCTAAAATTGATTTTGTAAATCCCAATACTGCTATTGATGTTAGGATGACATTTAGTCTGGATAATGTTTTATATAATGAACATAAAAGTAATGAAGATGCTTTACAAAATATTTTAGATGAGGAAGAGGAAAGAGCTGATATTGCTAATAAGGAAAGAAAAAAGGCTCAAGCTGTTTTGATTTCTAAAATAGTTTTGGGAGTAGGTTATTTTATTACGATAATTTCTTTAGTTATTTATTCATATAAAAAATATGATAAAGAAAAGCATATTAATTTTAATCATCAATATTTTAGAGATTTTCCAAATACATATGGTCCAGAAGTGTTGCAGTATTTGAATGAAAAAAATGTTGATACTAAGGGGTATTCTGCTAGTATATTAGAAATAATTAGGAAAAAGGCTTTAAGATGTGAAAGTATAAATGGTTCTAATAAAGATTATAAGTTAATTATAAATACTCCAGTTGAAGAATTAACTTCTAATGAAAAGATGATATATGATTTTATAATAAATGAGATAGGTAATGGAAAAGAAGTAGAACTTGATGATATTAAGTCATATGGTAAAAAGCAAAGTACTGCTAAAAAGTTTTTAGATAGTTATAATGACTGGGTTGCTACAGTGAAGTTTGACTGTGAAAAATATAACTTTTTTGAGAAAATAAAGAATGGTAAAATAATTTTTGTTATTTTAATACTTACAATAATTGTGGGGATTATAGAATATTCGGATTTTCCTATTTTTGCTTTAATTATTGCTATTGTAGGATTTATTTCGATTGTGTATGAAATTTGCATTAAGCGAAGAACGGAATTTGGAGCTTTAGAATATGAAAAATGGCAAGCTTTTAAAAGATTTTTAGAGGATTTTGGTCGTTTTAGTGAAAAGGAACTTCCTGAAATCGCTCTTTGGGAAAAATATTTAGTTTATGCTACTGTTTTAGGAGTCGCAGATAAATTACAAAAGACTATGCAAATTAAAATAAAAGAGTTTGGAGACATAAATGGTCCAGATTTTGTCGACATGTATATGATGCATTATATTATGGTTGGTAGTATCAATCGTACTATTACTAATACAGTTT
>CALVPC010000106.1 GCA_944350405.1 uncultured Bacilli bacterium | reverse complement strand
ATAGAGAAAGAAGTAAGGTTAATATAAACGTCTTTTTTAAACTACATTTATAATAATACCTTAAATACATTCCAAAAGGTATAGTCATAGCAATATTAAAAATAAAAGTATAAACGCTAGGATGAGATAATGTAGGTATATATGTTGATGGATCTAATATATTAAAATTAGTTTCTCTTGCAATATCTAAAATAAATGAAAATGGTATTAATTGTATTGTTTTACTAGTCATATTTGCCACTTCTTCTCTGCTTGGAAGTGGAAGTATTACTAAAAAATATATTGTAATTAAATAAAGTATAAATGAATAAATTATTAGTACTCTTAATTTATTTATAGAACCATATTTATGGTATTGGTGTAGTATAAAAGGAATAGTAAATATAAATGCTATAATTGGAAAAACAATTATTGCTGTTTTTATTGATTCTAAATAGCCCATATTCAGTAAGGTTTATTAGTAAAAGGTAGTCATATTTCTTCAATGTTTTTCCAAACAGTACTAAATTTATAAACTAAAAACATCTTACTTCTCCTTTATAATATTTTTACTACATAAATAAGTGATTATGAAATATCCTCCATAGATAAATACGATAATTCCTGCTGTCATGATAATAGACTTAATCAATTCGTCTTTACCAAAAGTTTCTAAAAGATATGAGCAAAATTTAATTCCAAATATTGAGTGTATGATTGCAAGTATTAATGGAAATAAGAAAAATATTCCAATTTGTCTAAACAATGCTTTATTAAGCATTTTTTCATCTGTACCAATTTTTCTAAGCATTGTAAATCTTTCTTTGTTATCAGTAGATTCTGATAGCTCTTTTAATGCTAAAATTGCGGCACTTGCAATTAAGAATATGATACCTAGATATAATCCAATAAATGTTATCATTGCTCCAAGTCCAATACTGCCTTCATATAAAGATATTTTTGAACTTGCTTCTATATTAGTATTTGGAGCATAAGGACTACTATCTAATTCTAAAATCATATCTTCTATTTTCTGTTTTTCTTCATCTTTTTCAGCGTTATAATTAGCAATTAATATTCCACTTTCTCTTGGCATATTATTTAAAACATTATCTGGTACTACAAATATTCCTGTATTTATATGACTACTTGTCATATAAACAAAACCATTTACACATTCATCATATTTTGGTGTTAAAGTAATATCATCTATTGTGATAGATGTATTATTTTTTAATCCTTCATTTCTAATATTAATCCAAGAATCAAAATCTGCTACTATGGCATATTCATTATCATTTAAATGAACCTCTTCTAATCCATATAACTTTGCAAGTTTATTATAATCGCTCATCTTTATAAAAGTTTCAGCCATCTCGTAATCTAAATATGGGAATTGTTTAGATATTTCATCATAAGAATCTCCTAAAGTGTTTCTAATTAAAAATTCATTACTTGCGTATAAATCAAATTCTATAGTATCTTTAAAATACTTATCTGTATCAAATCCTAATCTATCTAATGTTTCACTTACTGATATTTTTGAATCATCAATAATTTCTTGTGAATATCCAGAATCTGCTGGTAAATCTAGTGTTTTATCAAGTTGTATATCAGCTGGTACCATAGACTCTAAATTACTTGTCATTGAATTTCTAATTGAAATTGCACTTGATAATACACAAATTGTAATAAATAACATTAAACAGATAATAGTCATTGAAAATACGGTTGTGTTAATCTTGCTGCTAAACTGTCTTAATGTGAAACTATTTAATCCTTTGTAATAAACATTCTTCATACTCATAAATATTTTAAGTAATAAACCTGATAAAGACCAGAAAATAAAGAATGTCGATACTGCTCCTAAAGCTATTGGAATTAAGATTTTATCAGCAGTTTGCATTTCTGTTACTCCACCTGTTACACACCAGTAAGCATAACCTAAGGCGCAAGCAGAAATTATAAATACTAATACGCAAACCCATGGATTTTTTAATTTTACTTTTTCAGACTTTTTGTTTGCATTTAATAGATCAATTAGTTTACAACGGCTTACATTATATGTATTAAAAATCATAACTAAAATATACATTACACTAAAATAAATAAGTGTTTTAAGGCAAGCAGATGAGGAAAAGACAAACTCAAATTCAGTCATTTTAGCTTCAAACATATTTGCAACAAGTAAGCTCATTACTTGTGATAATCCTGTTCCAAGCACTAAACCCACAACTAATGAGATACATCCAATAATTAATGTTTCAAAAAATAATATTAAAGATATTTTTCTTTTACTCATTCCTAAAGTTAAATATATACCAAACTCTTTATTTCTTCTTTTCATTAAAAATCTATTTGCATATATTATTAGAAATCCTAGTATAAATGCTACAAATACGCTTACACCAGATAACATACTATTCATTAAATCAATAATTTCATAGGTAGATGATGATACATTCATCATAACTGTTTGACTTTCAATCGCATTAAATATATAAAATATTGCCACACCTAATATTAAAGTAAAAAAGTAGATGGCATAATCTTTTATACTTCTAGCAATATTTTTTATTGATAACTTAAAGAGCATCATTTAAATCTCCCCCTAAAAGGGTTACAACATCGATAATTTTATCAAAAAATTCTTTTCTTGAATCATCACCTTTATGTAATTCATTAAAAATTTTACCATCCTTGAT
>CALVPC010000105.1 GCA_944350405.1 uncultured Bacilli bacterium | reverse complement strand
ATGCAATTTTCAATTATAAGTTACTAGCAAATAGAATAAACACACCAATTTATGATATAATAACACCATATAATAAACATAAATTTTTAAGGAAATATACAAATAATAAAAAAGCAATAATAATAGGTGATCACATTGGGGATTCGTTAATGGTTGAAAAAAATAAAGTTTCTATAGGTGTTGCTAACGAAGAAAACAGGGAAGAGTTAGGAAATTATTTTGATTATGTATTTATAGGAGATGAAAATTATGAGAGAAAGTATAAAAATGAAAACTGAAGAACTAAACTTTAAGTTTAGGGTTTCAGGTATAGTTATAAAAAATAACAAAGTGTTATTTGTTGATATGGACGATAGTGGTTTTTTATGTTTGCCTGGAGGATATGTAGAATTAGGAGAAACAACAGAGCAAGCTTGTTTAAGAGAATTAAAAGAAGAAGTTGGTAAAAATTTTAGGATAGATAAATATTGTGGAGTTATTGAGAACTTTTTTAGAAACAAATTTAATAAGAATATTCATGAAATATCATTTTACTATATATTAACTTCGGATGATGAATTAGATACAATTGACTTTACATTAATGGAAAATGATAAAGGAAATATTGTTAAATTGGACTTTAAATGGATAGATTTAGAAGAAATAGAAAACTATGATATTAGACCAGGATTTTTAAAAGAGATTCTGAAAAATAATTTAAGTTTTAATCACTTAGTGATTAATGAATTTAAAAAATAAGTATTAAAGTACAAAAAAGAGATAGAAACATATATAAGTTCTATCTCTTTATAATTTTATTTTAGCTTATCAGTTTTTCCCAAAAAGTAATCCATTGAAACATTGTATTTTTTGCATATTTCATATAAAAATAGTGATTGAATAAAATTGCGACCTTTAGTGATATGGACAATAGTTTGAGGTGAAGTATTTAATAAATTAGCGATTTCTGTCTTAGTTATATTGTTTTTATTAAAAAAGTCATCTAATCTTTTACCAATTTCTTTAGGATCTAAATTCTTTTTTGAAATAAAGTTATTTGTATTACTTAATCCAGAAAGAAAATCAATGCTTATTTTAAAATATTCACAAAGATCATTAAGTTTTGTAATTGGTATGTTATCAATGCAATTTTCATATCCAGCGTATGTAGAACGACTAATATTTAAAATATCGCTCATTTCTTTTTGTGTGATTTCATTTCGTTCTCTAAAATATCTCAAATTAAATGTATTCATATTTACCACCAATAAGATTTTCTCATTATAAAAAGAAAACTCGACACATATGTCGGGTATTGTTGATTATACACCTTTGTGTTATACTATAATATATATTATTGATTATTTTTTCTATAAATATCAATTCGTTTATAGGAATTTGTCTTTTGGTCTATTGGTTTTAAAAGAGAATAAGTATTGATGTTTAAAGCAATCGCTATATCTGTTAGAGTTTCTAAAGTGGGATTAGAACGCGAATTCTCTATATCAGAAATATAATTTCTAGATAAACCAGATTTTTCTGCTAATTGTTCTTGTGATAAATTCACGGAAAATCTAAAGTGTTTTAAATTTTTTGCTAAAATTCTCTTATCTTCCATACATCTCTCCTTAGATTTAATATATACTTTTTTTATACCATTCACTACCGACTGACAACGGCTATATTATTAGTATTAACGAAATAGGGAAAAGTAGTCATAAAGAAAGGAGTTATTTATGAATGATTTAAAACATGTTGCTATTATTTTAGATGGAAATGGCAGATGGGCTAAAGAAAAAGGATTATCTAGAAGTAAAGGTCATTATCATGGCTTTACCAATCTAAAAAAACTAAGCGAGTATATATTTGATAAAGGTATCAAAGTATTAAGTGTTTATGCTTTTTCAACTGAAAATTTTAAAAGAGATAAAAAAGAAGTAGATTATTTAATGAACCTATTTCAAAAAGCCTTTAAAGGCTATGGAGAAGTGTTAAACCAAAAAGGAGTAAAAGTAGTATTTTCTGGAAGAAGGGATCCTCTTCCAAAAGGTGTACTAAATACAATTGATGATATTTCTTCAAAAACTAAAAATAATACAAAAGGAATTTTTAATATATGTATCAATTATGGTGGACAATATGAAATATTAGATGCTGTAAAAAATATAAGTAAAAAGGTAAAAGAAGAAAAATTAGAAATAGATGATATAACATTAGAAACAGTTTATCAAAACATGTATCAAGATTTACCTCCAGTAGATTTAATGATTAGAACAAGTGGCGAACAACGATTAAGTAATTTTTTGTTATTTCAAAATGCTTATGCAGAATTCTATTTCCCTAAAGTTTATTTTCCAGATTTTAATGAAAAAGAATTTGATAAAGCAGTAGAAGAATACCATAACAGAGATAGAAGATTTGGTAATGTCAAAGAAAATAAGTAAAATTTTACAATTTCTATAATAAATAGTTTGCTAAAAGGGGCAAAATATGGTATTATTTTTATATAAAAAGAGGTGAAATAATGACAAATAAAGAAATTATAGAACAAATTTTACAATCCGGGTTATCTGAAGAAGATATCACAATTCTTTTGAAGGAGTATATTAACGGAATAAAATCTAAACAAGAAGTAAAAGATGAAGAAAAAAGTTTCGAAGAAAAAAACCAAGAATTATTAGAAAAAAATAGAAAGCAAGCCCAAGAAACTAGAGAAAG
>CALVPC010000104.1 GCA_944350405.1 uncultured Bacilli bacterium | reverse complement strand
TACAATGATTAAAATAATCACAAGAATTACAAACATAAGGAGGTTTAGATTCGAAACAACAAGGTCTTTTATCAGAAGCAGTACCTCTTAAGAATCTATGATTTAGAATTTCTTTAGAGATGGTAGTTCTATCTTTACCGAGACGATTAGCAATATGAGTAAAATTATAATTATGATTTAAAAATTCTTCAATAACGCATCTATCTTCAAAAGATAAATGTTTATATTTTTTGGCTTTCATAAAAGCCTCCTTTCAAATAAGCCAAAATACAATAAGTAGTATAGAAAGAAAAAAGGGAAATAACAAGAAAAAAACTTTAAAAAAGAGAATTAAGATGATATAATTTAGATATAGAATAGCCCCGTTAAAGTTCAGAAGTAACTTCACGTGTTAAATAAAACGGGAACTTAAATAAATAATTTACGAAATTTTAAAATTATGTAACTACTCAAAATTGCTTTTATATGTTATATTATTTATATAAAAATAGATAATAATAAATAATATTATGTTTTATCATAAATTAAAATTTTAATTTAGAAAGCAGCATAATTATATATATAATTGGAGTGATAGTATGGCCAAAAAGTTAATGTTTATTATAACAATAGTATTATTTTTTCTAATTATTGGAGTAGTAGGAACATCATATGCTACTGATAATATTAACGTTTATACTTATTTATTTGATGGCAGAGAAAATGGCAAAGATGTAGTAGATAATACGAGTGGTGTTATTATAGATAAAACATTGCCAAGAGATTATGGATATGGTCTTGGACAGCCTTCTAGTGACTATGAAGTTTATAATAGAATTACACCAACTGATGAAGAGTATAATGAAAGTGCTGTTGCAGATATTTCTAAAGAACAACTAGTTTATACAGTATTAGACGATAGTATAAAAGGGAAATTTTCCATTTTATATAAAAATTCTGGGAAATATAATGGTATTGATATTGATGTAAAAGCTACTTTAATGGATTGGTCAGTTAATGAATCATGTACTACTGGATTTCCTCTATTTGGGTTTTGGAAAGAATATATTGATTCAGATTTAAGATTTATAAGTTATGCTAAAATCAAATATGAATTTTTTATTAGTGGTACTGATACTCCAATCAAAATAAAGGGTAATACAACTTATTATGATATAGATGGATATCAAGGTATTCACATATTAGATAACAATAAAGGAATTTATGCCACTAGTAACTCTCAAATAGAAATTTCAGATATTAATGGAGCACCATATGTATATGATGATAAATCATTAACATTTGCAAATGAAGATAGATATAATCCACAAGCTGCAGTTACTGAAATTTTCGAAGGAACCGAAATTACAAGAGTATTTACAGTAGCTCAAAAATCTGAAGATCAAATAATATGTGGTAATGGAGGTATGAGATTAAACTCATCTGCTATTACACCATCTAAAGTTTATAGTAGCAATAGCAATGTTGGACATGATAGTAAACCAGTTAATATAGGAGATAATATATCATATACCATAAATTATGTTAATGGAGAACCTATAGATAGTGTAAGGATTCAAATAACAGATACTTTGAGTAAAGGTTTAGAGTATGTAACAGGCTCAGCAAGTTTAGGAGATCCTACGATAACTAATAATAGTAATGGTACAACGACATTAACATGGATAATAGAAAGCTTTCCTCCTGCCACAGTAGGATCATTAACATATGAAGCAAAAGTAACTGAAGATGCTTCACTACTTGTACAAAATAGTGCTACAGTTAAATTTAATAATGATGCTTCTTATCAATTAGATCCATTAATAAATCCAATATTTAAAAAAGAATATGCTAGTGATACTCCAGCAGGAAAAGATGGATCATTAGTAAAACCAAACGATGAGATAAAATATAAAATCAGTTATGCAAATGCCAAAAGTACCACAGAGACTATAATTATAAAAGATACTTTAAGTAAAGGTTTAGAATATGTAAAAGGCTCAGCAAATTTAGGAGAACCTACAATAACTAATAATAATGATGGGACTACAACATTAACGTGGACATCACAGTTATCATCAGAGCAAACAGAAAGTTTAACCTATAGTGCAAAAGTAACTGGAGAAAGTTTAATTGTTAAAAATAATGCCACAGTAGCAGTAGGAGATGATGATGAAACTAGATTAGATTCTCTTAAAAATCCAGTAGCTAAAAAAGAATATGCTAGTGATACTCCAGCGGGAAAAGATGGATCATTAGTAAAACCAAACGATGAGATAAAATATAAAATCAGTTATGCAAATGCCAAAAGTACCACAGAGACTATAATTATAAAAGATACTCTAAGTAAAGGTTTAGAGTATGTAACAGGCTCAGCAAATTTAGGAGAACCCACAATAACTAATAATAATGATGAAACCACAACATTAACATGGACATTACAGTTATCATCAGAACAAACAGGAACTTTAACCTATAGTGCAAAAGTATTAGTAGTAAACACAGATGTAGAAAATGGGGCAACTATAAAAATAGGTAATACTCCAGAGACAACATTAGAAAAATTAATTAATCCAGTTATGCAAGGAAGAGGAACAGTAAAAATAAATAAAATAGATAGTTATACCAAAGAAAAAATAAGTGGAGTAAGATTTGGAATTTATAGTGATTCAAATTGTGAAGCCAAAGCAACAGATTATCTAGGGAATCCTTTAGAAGAAAAAACAACAAATGAAAACGGAGAAGTAGAGTGGAATAACTTGTATTATCCAGTAACATTAACAGGT
>CALVPC010000103.1 GCA_944350405.1 uncultured Bacilli bacterium | reverse complement strand
AAAAGCATATCTTAAATTTCTAATTTTAGTTTTTGTATTAACTTTTAACAGTTCATCAACATTATATAACCCATGATCTATGAATAATGCATATTCTGTTAGACACACATTAGGCATCATTTTTTCTGCTTCTTCTATAGTATTAAAAAAAGTATTGTTTTTATTATGAACTTTGATATCTTTATTTCTTAAAAATCCAATTTCTATTATATCTATATTTGCTAAAAAAAGATTTTTTATTATTTTTTTTATAATCTTATCAGAAAAATTACAATCAAAAACTCTTCCTCCATCTCTCAATGTACAATCTAAAACTTTTATATTATGTTTATTACTCATTTCCTTTTTAACAAACTCCTTTTTGATCTTATATTAAATTTTTTCACATAATTTCTATCTTACTTAGAAGAAAAATTAAAAATACTTATCTTTATAAGCTTCCTACTAAGTCCACTTTCTCTTCTAAAAGTATAATAACTACAGATAATCAATAAATTATATACAACTCTTCACTCAATTCTTTGTTTACTATGAAGATTGCTATTTTATTTTAAAATTCTTCCTTTTATTCAACAATTTCTTAACATAATCATTTAAATTGCTTAACAATTATTCCTTTAAATTTTCTACTTTCATAATTATCACCTCAAAATATAAAGAAAAAGACACCACAATTCTCCTAAAGAATCATAGTATCATTAGATAGTAGAATAATATCTTTTATTTTTAACAAAAAATAATAATAACATAACAAAATTTATAAAATTTAACATGCTACCACCTTTTTGAATAATTGTTAATAATATACTATATTTTATTCCACTATGTCAACAGAAATATTATATTTTCCGTGCACAATATAATAAATATTAAATCTAAAAAAAGAATCTAATTTATAAAATTAAAATTCTTTTCATTCTCTTCTTTATTACCCTTCTAAATAACTCTTAAAATTTTGAAAATGATCATCATCTATTACAAACTCATTTTTCTCTAAATTTCCTTTACTAAACAATAAAAGTCTTGGATACTCATTTATAATTTCATTTTCTTTATTAATAAATTCAAATATCTTTTTACCTTCTTCTTCACTAATATTTACTATATCATAATCATAATCTTTATAAAATTTATTCATTTTTTCCTCTAAATCATCTCTTAAATTCTCAGTTACTATTAAAAGAATTAGATAATTATCTTCAGTTATTTTCTGACTAAAATCACTAAAATTAATCGTATTATGATTAATAAATTCTACCACATCAAGTTCTACTAAATAATCTTTTACCTCTTCATAATTATTTATTCCTACATATACTCCTTGATATGTTCCTTCTTTATATACAATCATAGAAGAAATATCATTACCTGTTACCATTTCATATATACCATTTTCATCTAATATTTCCTTTATACAACTATTATTTACATTATTAATAGCAATATTGTATACATTTAAATCACTATATTCTTTCTTAAGATAATCTATTATATCTGTATTACCATTTAAATTATTATCACTAACAAATATTACAAAATTCTTTTTATCATTAATATTAACATTAATAGTTTGACAAATATTTGTTAAACCTTCTTTTTTGTTATTACTTCCCAAAGTCCAAAATAATATTAAAAATATTACAATTAAAAGCACTAAAGCTATTAATAACCATACTTTTCTTTTTTTTATTTTCATTATCTTTCCCTCACTATTATATATGGTCTATATGATAGATTATCAGTAGTATCAGCAAGTGTATAAATTCTTACATAAAAACAATTACTATTACTATCTAAATAGAAATTTCTTATATATCTAGTAGAAGACCCTATAGTAGTAGTACTACAATTTGTACCATTAGAACAATCCTGTTCTACATATCCTGCAAATCGTGCAATTACATTATTTGAATTTAAAACATAATTCATAGGATAATTATTACCAATATCTGAACCTGACCAACCTGTACCGGTTGCTTCGTTACCATAATAGAAAGAACTTGCTGTATTATATCTATATACAATATTTTTACTATGCCATGTAGTACCACATACTCTTACATTTACCCTAGCAGTATTAGTTAAATTATTAGTTGTCCCATTAGCTTCTAAAGCTCCATTTACTATATTATAATTAATACTAGTAAGACACAAAGTATTATTAGATGGTGAACAATTAGCATGACTTTTTATATCTAATCGTAACATCTTATTTGAATGTTTATAAATCGTATTAGCAGATGTAGTTGATGTATTTTTAAAAGTAATCGTACCATTTGTTTTATTAACCGTCCAATTATCTGAAGTAACACTTTTAATACCAGGAGTAGTAGTAAATGCCGTTCTATAACCAGAAGTATAAGGAAAAATATCAAGATCTGCTCCTCCTCTTAAACTATTACCTCCAATTGTATAATATGTTTGTGTAAGCTCTAAATGGTTTCTAGTAGTATTATTATAAAATTGATTAGAATTTAACCAATATGTATCTGAAGTATAACCAGTAGATATACCACTATTAGTAGTAGCATAAACTCCAGATGCTTGCTCTACTAGCCCTCCATTATCTCTATCTCTAGATAACGTAGCATCGCTACCTAAAAAAGTATTTGTTAAATAACTATTTGCATTATCATAACCACCAGAACCCGATATTCCATTAAGAGCTAAAGCTGTGCTTTCACCATTATCACTTACAACTGTCCACTTTTTTCCAGCATATGTAACAGTTTGACCTGCACTATAATTACCAAGAGGAATTCCTTCCCATAATTTATA
>CALVPC010000102.1 GCA_944350405.1 uncultured Bacilli bacterium | reverse complement strand
GCAAAAGAGGATGCTACAGTATTAGAAGTAGAAAAATCATTAAAAAGAAAAATTCCTAAAGAAATGTGGTGTAAAGCACATCTTCAATTAGTACATTTTGGAAGATATTTTTGTACTGCAAAAAAGCCTAATTGTAAAGTATGCAAATTAAAAAAATTATGTAAATATGATAAAAAATAAATAAGAGTTAATTTAAACTCTTATTTTTCATTTTTCTTTGATTTAACCTAACAGTTAGAATAATAACCACAACACCAAACAGTAAAGTAGTTCCTGCTAATATATATATTAAAATTTGAGTATTTTGTATTTTATTTTCATAAAATGTATCAATATCTAAATTATATTTTTGAATAGTACCTTCATCTTCATTATATGAATACCATCCTTCATCACCAGTTTCAGTGTTTACTCCATATACAAGACAAAATTTAGAATCTGATGTTAGTTTATAACAGCTTATATCAGTATTATCAATAGTAACAGTATATTTCGAATAATTACTAGGAACATCTTTTTCACTTAATGGGAAGAAAGATATTGTATTAAAAGTAAGTTCTATATAAGGAGTAAATGTATTACTATCAACATTATATATATATAAATTTATGTTATCATCTTCATCAATTAATCCAACTAATGTAATATCTAAATTTTCATTATATAGGCCTATTATTTTTTCATCATCAATGGTTAATTCCTTTTCTTTAAACCCTTTTGGAATTTCTAAATTACTAGCATCCTTTAAAAGAAAATACGAAGTATTATCCACATTAACACTTAAATTACTTGATTTATCAAGTATCACATTAATAGTATATGTTTTGCTTTTACCATTGTTTGAAACAATTATTTTTACCTCATTTTCTTTTTCATCAAGAGATATTTTACCAGTACCTTTTAAAACAGCATGCGGATCTTCACTCTCAGCTAAAACATTTATTTGTGATATATTGTCTTTTATTGTTAACTTATATTTAGTAGTAGAAGGAGTAAATTTTGGTGATATATCATAACCTTCAATTTCCAGTGCAGAAAGATTCAAACTCCCTGTATTAGTATTATTATTTGATTTACTAACTTTTATAGTCGCTGGTTTAACACTTACATCTAAATTTTTATCCTTAAAATCTAATACAGCATATGATTTTACAGATATAACACTAGTACCTGAATCTAAAGCAGTAAATTTAAAAGTATTAGTAAATTTTTTTGTTGAAGAATCATTTGCTCTATTTACATTATAGTTTGTTCCTCTTACTAATTTTAATTTGCTATTATCATAGTCTAATGTATATTCATAATAACCTAAATTAGAAGAACTAGTAATATTTACATTTAAATTAAACGATTCTCCTTCTAATATATTAGTATCAGATGCTTGTAAATTAATTGCAGCATTTGCAGCATTTACTGTAATTGGTAAACAAAATACACAGATTATAAATAATAAAATTTTTTTCATAATATCCTCCTAATTTATTTTAAAGTATTTAAATGCTTGCTTATACTTTCAACTGGTGGATGAGATATTAACTCATTTGGCATATTTTTATAAACAGGTATTTTAAATACTAAAGATTTTTTTAATATATTAAGATCATCATATGAATAATAAGTAGATAAACTTTCACTAGCAGGAGCTAAAATATTAGTCATATATTGATGAGCAAATGAATTATTTGTAGCATTGGGACCAGTATTAAATTTTTGATAATACATAGTTTCTTGCCCAGCATTTATATAACCATCAGCAATAAATTTTGCACCATATTTAATAGCTTTTTCTCTAGAATTCCATGGTACACCATCTAAATCATCAACGTATCCAGCAGCAGCAGCTAATCCTCTTAAAACTGGATTTTTTCCATAAGCTCCAATATTATAATAGTTGTATATGCCTTTTAAAGACTTATCAATTTTAACTTCATACCAATTTCCAGAACAACCAGATCCTGTATTACCTTTTTTCTTAATCGTTACTTTATCGTTAGAATTAACTGTAACATAATTTCCATTTGCATATTTTAATCTACTATAATTAGTACCAGCACCTTTTCGTACATTTAAATTAGTTCCACTTTTAACTTTAAAATATGATCCTGATACTTCCCCATACGAACTAGATGCACATATATATGCACTATTTGATATATTCCAAGTTTCTGAAGCTTTTCCAGATACTGGATCATATGAACTATTAGTACCACCTTCTTGTTTAACTCTAGCAGCTAAATGAACAGGACTTATATTATATTTTTTACCAGCATCTAAGAAATATCCAGCATAAGTATCAGTATCAAGATATGTTCCATCAACGATCGATCTTATTACTGATTTAGTATGGTTTGTTGAATCATAACCTAAATCTTCAAAAACAAAGATGTTCTTTTCAGTTAAATAAGTTCGCGGATCTAACATATACGCATTATAACTATCTGATGAAGTTCTCCATCCTCCAGACTCTGAAATATTCCATGATTCTAAATATTCATCAACCATGACTTGAGTATAATTTTTACTTGTTTCCCCCTCAATAACTTCATCGAATGAATAATCTGATTTATCAGCTTTAAAAATCCAATTTGGATATTTAGAATGAAGATATGATAGGTAAGGACAATAACTTTCTGGAAATCCTTCTTTTTTAAGCAACTCGCAATATTCATTGTTTTCTAAAGTAACATCTTCGTATTTATCAATTAATCTAGTTAAAACATATCCTGTTTTACCATTATAATATTTTATTTTTGTAAATTCTCCAGAAGTACTAATAGGTTTAACTTCAGTACCTAAATAAATTAATTCTTTTCTAGTACCAGTTGGAGAAGTTAAAACTCCAGCATAATCTTC
>CALVPC010000101.1 GCA_944350405.1 uncultured Bacilli bacterium | reverse complement strand
ATAATTTAAGTAATAACGGTCTGTTTGATTAATATCTTGATTGTTTTTTTCTATATTTCTTTTTTCAAAATTATCAGGTAAAACAAAATTTAAATTGTTATAGGTAGAATATCTATTTTCCATAGATGTTCTTACCATAATATTAATATCATCATTTGATCTTAAATATGATAAAGAATTGTAGTTAACTTCAGATTCAAATTTATTTACTAAATAAAATTTATAACCAATATATCCCCCGACTATAACTAAAAATAAGATTGTAATAGTTACAACTAATATAATAATTTTTTTTGATTTCATAAATTCCTCCTATTATATATAATTAATGTATCAAAAAGATAAATTAAAGTCAATTAATAGTTTTTAAAAATAAAAAGATAGAATAATAATTCTATCTTTATTTCTATTTGGTGATCCCTCAGGGGCTCGAACCCTGGACCCACAGATTAAGAGTCTGTTGCTCTACCAACTGAGCTAAGGAACCATTGCTTTATAAGTATATCATATTTTCACAAAAAGAAAAAGGATTTATTCATCATTTTTTGATTTTTTTCCATAAATATTTTATAAATAAATCTATTCCTAAGATAGTGTGTTCAAATTGATTTGTTTTTTTGGGCTTATATTTAATAGTATCTCCCCCTTAATAGGTGGTTGCTATTGTAACACAATTTATTTTTATTTTTTAGATGTGTGCTTAACTGTAATAAAAAAAGGATTTATCGTTTAAATCCTTGTTATTTATTAACTGATATTCCCAGTTCTTTTAACTGATTAATATCTACTACATTAGGAGCTTCACTCATAAGGCAACTAGCACTTGCTGTTTTAGGAAAGGCTATTGTATCTCTTACATTTTCTGTTTCAGTTAAAACCATTACTAATCTTTCTAAACCAAAAGCAAGTCCTCCATGTGGTGGTGTTCCGTATTTTAATCCTTCGACAAAGAAACCAAATTTTTCTTTAATATCTTCTTCAGTAAGTTCTAATGCTTGGAACATTTTATTTTGAATATTATTATCATGGATACGAATTGAACCTCCGCCTATTTCGTAACCATTTATTACAAGATCATAAGCTTTGGAATAACAATTTCCTTTATCAGTTAATAATTTATCTATATCTTCATCTTTTGGAGCAGTAAATGGATGATGACATGCTACATATCTTTGCTCTTCTTCGCTATATTCAAAAGATGGAAAATCGATAATCCAAGTAAATGCATAATCACCCTTTTTTATTAGATTTAAATCTTTGGCTAATTTACATCTTAAGGCTCCAAGGGCATGTTTAGTAATAGTATAGGGTCCTCCAACTATTAGGACTAGATCATTTTCTTCTAATTTTAATTGTTTTATTAAATCATTTTGTTCTTCAGAAGTCATTACTTTTATAATACTTCCTGATAATTCATTATTATATTTTAAATAAAATAAATTATTAGCATCATATGTTTTTATAAATTCATTTAACTTTTCTAAATCTTTTCTTGAATATTTATCAGAACTATTTTTGACTACTAAAGCATTTATTATACCTTTATTTTTTATAATATTTTGAAATATTTGAAACTCAGTATTTTGAAAAATATTTGTTATATCATTTATTTTCATATCAAATCTTAAATCTGGTTTGTCGCTACCATAATATTTAATAGCATCATCATATTTCATTTTTGGTATAGGATTAGGAATATCTATATTTTTTATTTCTTTAAAAACATGAGCTATTAAGCCTTCATTAATATTCATGATATCTTCTTCATTTACGAAACTCATTTCCATATCTATTTGAGTAAATTCAGGTTGACGATCTGATCTTAAGTCTTCATCTCTAAAACATTTTGCTATTTGAAAATATCTTTCAATTCCTCCGACCATTAATAATTGTTTAAATAGTTGGGGTGATTGTGGTAGGGCATAGAATTTACCTTTACTTATTCTAGATGGCACTAAATAATCACGAGCACCTTCTGGAGTTGATTTACAAAGAATAGGTGTTTCTATTTCTAAAAAGTCATTATTTATAAAATAATCTCTAACAGCTTTAGTTACTTTACTACGACAGATAAGTTTATTTTTTATTTCATTTCTTCTAATATCTAGATAACGATATTTTAGTCTTGTATCCTCTAAAGCAGTAGTATCATCAGTTATAGAAAAAGGAATATCTATACTAGTATTTAATATTTCTAGTTCATGCAATTCAACTTCTATTTCTCCAGTTTCCATATTTTTATTTTTACTTTCTCTTTCTACAACTTCTCCTATTACTTTAATTACATATTCATTTTTTAGTTCTAATGATTTTTCATAAAACTTATTTTCTGGTTTTACAATTATTTGAATTATTCCACTTCTATCACGAAGATCAATAAAAATTAATCCCCCTAAATTTCTTACTTTTTGAACCCAACCATATAATTCTACTATTTCTCCAACATTATTAATATTAAGACTATTATTAAATTTTTTTTTCATATTTTCCTCCTCAAAATAAAAACAGTTATTTATCCATAAGGGACGAATAACTGTTAATCCGCGGTACCACCCTAGTTATTATATTTCTATAATCACTCTTTATATATAACGGTATAACCGGCTTGTTCTACTTAATTCTTCAAGCACTCATGGTGTCTTTCATATTAAATATCTTATTAGTTTACACCAGCCACTAACTCTCTTTAAAGTATTTAATATTACTTTTCCAATCAATGTTTATATTAATATTATAAAAATTAATAAGTATTTTGTCAAACTATTAAAGCTTTTTTATATATGAAATTAATGATTTTACATGGTTTTTAACAAATAAAAAAGTGCCCGCAGGATTTTACCCTGCATGGCACTATTCCATCTCAAATT
>CALVPC010000100.1 GCA_944350405.1 uncultured Bacilli bacterium | reverse complement strand
TAGAATTAAATAATAAAGAAAAAAGCAAACAAATGTAATGAATAATGTCTAACAACATATAAATAAATAATAAAGTATTTGCTTTTAAAAGAATATTATGATAAAATACTTTTAGTTATTAACAAGGAGGTATCTCATGGAAATAGTAGAAATATGTTTAATAGTACTTTGCATTATACTAATTATTTTAGTTCTATTACAAAGTAGTAAAGCTGGAGATGCCGGAGCAATAATGACCGGCGCTGAAAGTGACTTATTTAAAAATAGAAAAGAAAGAGGCTCAGAATTAGTAATAAGTAGACTAACATTAATTCTTGGACTTGTATTTGTATTAACTTGTTTTATAATTACGTTTATTTAAGATATCATTGATATCTTTTTTTATTTATATGTTATAATGAGTATAGGTGGTTAAAATGAGAGAAAAAATATTAGAAATATTAACTATAGCAAGAGATAATGGAATTTCTAAAGAAACTGTTTATAAAAAATTGGGTTATACTAATTTATCATATGAAGACTTTGAAGAAGTATTTGATGATATGGAAAATAGTCATCAAATATATAGAACTGGCAAAAATAGTTTTACCAAAAATCCCTTTTATGAAGGCATAGTAACAGTAACAAAAAAAGGAGATATTTTAGTAAAATGTGATGAAGGAACGATAAATATTACTAGAGATGATTTTAGCTGTGTATCTGGAGATAAAGTAATAGTAAGAATAACAGATTTTAATGAAAAAAAAGGAACAATAAAAAGTGTAGTAGATAGAAAAAAAATAGTCGCAGAAGTAAAAACAATAAAAAATAAAAGATATGCAATAACAAAAGATGGCACATATTATAAAATAGATTTAAAGCCAAACATAGTTGATGGAGCAATAATAGGAATAAAAATAGATAAAAACAGAAAAAATAAAGAACCAATCGCCATATTTGATAAATTTATAGGACATATTAATGATCCTATAGAAAATACAGATAAAGAAATATTATATGAAAATGGTTTCGATTATGAATGGCCTAAAGAAGTATTAGAAGAAGTAAAACAATTACCATCGGAAGTATTACCAGAAGATTTAAAAGGAAGAAAAGATTTAAGAAATGAAGTAATATTTACAATAGATGGCGACGATACAAAAGATATAGATGATGCAATAAGTATTAGTAAAAAAGAAAATGGTAATTATATTCTTGGAGTACATATTGCAGATGTTACTCATTATGTAAAAGAAGGATCAGAAATAGATAAAGAAGCAACAGCAAGAGGAACAAGTGTATATATGCATAGAATAGTAAATCCCATGCATCCAATAGAACTAGCCAATGGAATATGTTCTTTAAATCCAGAAAAAGATCGCCTAGCTATGTCATGCGAAATAGAAATATCTCCTGCCGGTAAAGTAATTGATTTTGACATATTTGAAAGTGTAATTCATTCAAGAAAGCAAATGACTTATAAAAATGTTAACAAAATATTAGAAGAAAATATAATTCCTGAAGGATATGAACCATATGAAGAAACATTAAAAGAAATGCAAAATCTAGCAGAAATATTAAGAAAAAGTAGAATAAAAAGAGGATATCAAGACTTTGATCTTCCAGAAGTAAAAATAGTAACTGATGAAAACTATGTTCCAATTGAAATTAAGGCAAGAGAACAAGGATTAGGAGAAAAATTAATAGAAATGTTTATGTTAGCAGCAAACGAAGTAGTAGGAACTTATATATATTCACTTGGATTAGCAGCAACCTATAGAGACCATGACATTCCGGATGAAACGAAATTAAAAAAAGTTATAAGCATAGCTAAAAACTATGGAGAAAAGACGGAAATAAAAGGAAAAGTTGGAAGTTCAAAATTTGTTCAAGATCTTCTTAAGGAATTAAAAAATTCTGAAAGAAAAGAAGTACTCACAAATTTAGTCTTAAGATCTATGGCTAAAGCAACTTATGAAGCATATAATATAGGACATTTTGGAATAGGAGTAGACAAACAAAGAGGCGAAGCTTATGTACATTTTACTTCACCAATTAGAAGAAGACCAGATTGTGAAATTCATAGAATATTAAAAGAAATAATTCATGGTCATACTGAAGAGTTATATTCAGAAAAACAAAAAGAAAAAATAGTAGAAATTGCTAAACATTCTTCGATTCAAGAACAAAATGCTGATAAATGTGAAAGAGAATCTAACAAAGAAAAAATGGCAGAATACATGCAACAATTTATTGATGAAGAGTTTGAAGGTATGATATTCGGATTCACTACTAGTGGTATGTTTATACAACTTTCTAACCTAGTCGAAGGCCGAGTAGCATATAGCACTATGGATGATTATTATAACTATGATGAAGAAAATGAACTATTAATAGGAGAAAAAAATAAAAAAATATATAGACTTGGTGATAAAGTAGTTATTAAAGTAGTAAAATCAGATTCAAAATTAAAAGAAAATGATATTGAAATAGTTAAACCAAAAGTAAGGAAATTAGTATAATGGAAATATTAAATAGAAAAGCAAAATACAATTACTTCATAGAAGATGAAATTGAATGCGGAATAGAACTCTTGGGCAACGAAGTAAAATCAATTCGTGAAGGATCATGTAACATAAAAGATAGTTATGCTGTAATAAAAAAAAGTGAAGTTTTTGTCATAAATATGTTTATAAAAAAATATAGTCATTCTTCATTTTTTAATGAAAGTGAAACGAGACCTAGAAAATTACTTTTACATAGAAAAGAAATAAATAAATTAAAAGAAAAAATAGAAAAAGAAGGCTACACTTTAATACCATTAAAAATATATTTTAATAAAGATAATAGAGCTAAGTTACTATTAGGTATATGTAAAGGTAAAAAAAACTATGATAAA
>CALVPC010000099.1 GCA_944350405.1 uncultured Bacilli bacterium | reverse complement strand
TATATGTATGTAGTACATGCTGAAAGAAATGCAATTTTAAATTATCGTGGATCTCGTAAAGATCTAGAAGGTGCTAGGATATACGTGGATTTATTTCCTTGTAATGAATGTGCTAAGGAAATAATTCAATCAGGAATAAAAGAAGTTATTTATCTATCAGATAAATATAAAGAAGAAGACAATGTAATAGCATCCAAAAAACTATTTGATGCCTGTGGAGTAACATATCAAAAATTAAATATAACCAATAATAGCAATATAACAATTAATTTAGAAATTAATAATTAAAATAGATTGCATTTTATTATTTTATATGAGATAATACATTTGTAAAAAGCAAAAACAAAGGACTTGATAAATAAATTCCCTTATCTAGAGAGTTAGTGGTCGGTGCAAACTAATATAATAATTTATTTATTACTACCTTCAAGCTGAACTAGAAATAGATTTCCGGATAATTCCGTTAAAAATATAAGTTATAAGGTAGGATGGTACCGCGTAAATACGCTCCTTTAGGAGGGTATTTTTTATTTTACAGGAGAGTGTAGTAATGACTAAAATAAGTAAAAAAAGTTTAAAGTATTATAAAAATGAAATTATAACATTAGATCATTATTTTTCAGAATTCCATAATTTTCCTAAAGGATCTTTCATAAAATTTACTCATAAAGATGTAAAAAATAATTTTCCATTTATTAAAACAGTAAGATTGTCAGGAATTACAAGAGAGGAAATTTTTACAGGTAAAGTTCTTTTAGTAAAAGATTGTGAAGGGAGCATTATCCCATATATAAATCCAATTACCTATTCTAATGTTGAAAAACATATTGATGAGTGTAAAGCAAATGATAAAGTTGAAATAACTTTTATAGCGAGTGAGTCTACTGAAGAATTTGATATATCTGAAGATGAGTTAGAAAGTTTAAGTATTTATGAACTTAAAAACTTATTAAAGATATACAAAGATAATAACAAACTTAGAAATTTTAGAATGGTAAAAAAAGAATTGTATTTCAATAGTGATACTCATGATAATAGAGAACTAAAAAAAGAAAAAATAAGAAAAAGAGAAATTAGAAAGGATGATTTATTATGATAAATATAAAAGAAGATGAAAAGTTAAGTATTAAAAACCATAGTTGTGCACATCTTTTAGCACAAGCAGTAAAACATTTATATCCTCATGCTAAATTTTGGGTTGGACCAGTAATAGAAAATGGCTTTTATTACGATATAGATCTAGGGAACGACGTAATTAAAGAAGAAGACTTAGATAAAATTGAAAAAGAAATGAAAAAAATTGCCAAAGATGGCAAAAGAATTTATCGTGAAGAATTAACAAGAGAAGAAGCACTAGAAAAGTTTAAAGATGATATGTATAAAATTGATCTAATAAATAATATGGATAATAATACTGTAATATCATGCTACACACAAGGAGATTTTACAGATCTTTGCAGGGGACCACACGTAGATACAGTAAAAGAATTAAAATATTTTAAACTATTAAAAGTATCCGGAGCATACTATAAAGGTGATTCAAATAACAAAATGCTTCAAAGAATATATGGAATTTGCTTTGACACTGAAGAAGATTTGCAAGAATACTTGAACTTCTTAGAAGAAGCTAAAAAAAGAGATCATAGAAAATTAGGAAAAGAACTAGAATTATTTATGATAAGTGAATATGGTCCAGGATTTCCTTTTTGGCTACCTAATGGAATGATTCTAAGAAGAGAATTAGAGAACTTTTGGTATGAAGAACATATCAAAGAAGGATATGAATTTATTAAAACTCCTATTATGTTAAGCCAAGAACTATGGGAAATTTCAGGTCACTGGTATAATTATCGTGAAAATATGTATACAAGTGAAATTGATGACAAATTATATGCTATTAAACCAATGAACTGTCCTGGAGGAATGTTAGTATATAAAAATAGTCTTCACTCATATAAAAGTTTACCAATTAGATGTGGTGAATTAGGATTAGTACATAGACACGAAGCAAGTGGAGCATTATCTGGATTATTTAGAGTTCGTACTTTTACTCAAGATGATGCGCATATTTTTATGAGAGAAGACCAAATGGAAAGCGAAATAATAAGATTAATAAATTTTATTGATAGAATGTATAAGGTTTTTGACCTAACATATCATATTGAATTATCAACAAGACCAGAAGATAAATTCATTGGAGAAATAGAAACTTGGGATAAAGCAGAAACTATTTTAAAAGATTCTTTAGAAAAAGCTGGTAAAACATATATTTTAAACCCAGGAGATGGAGCATTTTATGGACCAAAACTGGATTTTAAAGTAAAAGATTCACTAGGAAGAGAGTGGCAATGTGGTACTATTCAACTTGATATGCAACTACCAGAAAGATTTGATTTAACATATATTGATAAAGATGGATCAAAGAAAAGACCAATTATGTTACATAGAGTAATCTACGGATCAATAGAAAGATTCATAGGAGTACTTATTGAACATTATGCAGGAAGTTTTCCTCTTTGGTTAGCACCAGTTCAAGTTAATATAATTCCAGTAAATAATGAATATCATTTAGAATATGCTAACAAAATAAAAGAAATGTTACAAAAAGAAGGAATAAGAGTAAATTTAGATGATAGAGATGAAAAATTAAGTTATAAAATGCGTGAAGCTCAAATCAAGAAATATCCTTATAATTTAATACTAGGACAAACAGAAGTTGATAACCATAACATCAGTTACAGAACTCATGGAAGTAAAGAAACAATCTCTATCTCTAATGAAGAATTTATAAAGAAAATAAAAGAAGAAATAAAAACAAAGGGTAATTAAATACCCTTTTTAGTTAGTTAAATAGTAAAATGCAATTCTATACTAATTGTTGAAATTACAGGAGATAATGCAAGATTTTCTCTTGTTT
>CALVPC010000098.1 GCA_944350405.1 uncultured Bacilli bacterium | reverse complement strand
CCAGCTTTGCTTTCTACATCATCAAATTCATTATTATAAACCCCATTATTTAAAACAGTCTCTAATAAAGAATATGCCTCATCCAAACAATCATTCAATAAATCAATAACGCTTTTAGAAGATATATTTACATCAACTATATTACCAATACTCTCTTCAGTACTAATATAACTATTTATAAGAGATATATAATTATTAATAATACCTTGAGTAGATAAATATTTATTATTCATCTCATTATAAAAATCTTTATTATTCTCAACATAAGTATTAAAACTACTATTTAAATTAGAAAAATAACTATCAAAATCACTAAAATATGTATTATAAATTATTTGATATAAATCTTCTTTACTTATTAAAATTACTTCACTAGAAGAACTATCATCAAAATATGTAATATCTTCTATGTTATTTAAAAACACATTAACATCAGAAATACCTTTTTCCTCTAATTGTTCTATTAAACTAGTATTTCCACTAATAGTTAATAAAGTTTTAAGACTTATATATTCACCAGCAGATAACTTACTATTATTATACTTTTCTACCTTACCACTATATGATTCATATAATTTATCAAGAGCATATTTATATGATAAATCATCATAATAATCATTATTAGTTTTATAATTATTATATTTATCATTAATATCGCTTATACTACTTTCTATTTCAGAATAAGAATCATTAAAATTAAGAGCCTCTGCCAAAACATTAATAGGCATAATTACTACATTAAATATCATTATTATAAAAACAAAAATTGTAAAATATTTTCTGCATAACTTCATAACAAACATCTCCCCACTACTATTACTTATATAATAATTATATCTAAATGCATAATTAAAGCACAATAAACTTGTCACTACTTGACACAAAAAAAGTGTTTATTCTGCATAAACACTTGCTTGTTTTTTATCTTTTCCTAATCTTTCAAATTTAACTATTCCATCTACTTTAGCAAATAAAGTATGATCATTACCCATTCCAACATTTACTCCTGGATAAATTCTAGTACCTCTTTGACGATAAATTATTGAGCCAGCTTTAGCAAATTGTCCATCTGCAATCTTAGCACCTAATCTACGTCCTGCAGAGTCTCTACCATTTGATGTAGAACCTCCACCTTTCTTATGAGCAAATAATTGGATATTTAATCTTAACATAAATATTCCTCCTATATAAATTTAATATTTTCAGGATAATCATGCTCTAACTCTTGAAATAAATTAATCATATTATCAATTAATTTATTAACAATTTCATCATCTTTTAAAATATTAATTAAAAATATTTTATCATCATAGTAAATAGCATCACTATCGATCATTTCTATTGCATTAATTGTAGTAATTAAAATACTACTAAATGATGCACATACAATATCTTTACCAAAATCGTCATATAAAGCATGCCCTTTAATTTTTATTTCTTTTACCTTTTCATTCTCATATTTTACATAAATTTTAATCATAATAATTACCCATTAATTTTAGTAATTTCTACTTTAGTATATGGTTGACGATGTCCTTGTGTTTTACGGGTACTTTTTTTCTTATTAACATATTTAAAAATTCTAATCTTTTTATTTTTACCATGTTTAATAACTTTACCAGTTACACTAGCTCCCTTAACAGCAGGATTACCAACATTGCCATTAACCATTAATACTTCATCGAAAACAACATTAGCTCCTTCATCAGCATTTAATTTTTCAACATAAATAACTGATCCCTCTTCAACTAAATATTGCTTTCCACCAGTTTTAATAATAGCTTTCATACATACCTCCTTTTATAACCTAAGACTCACTTTTAAGGTGTCTACTTTTAGAACTTTTACCTTTTCAATGTGGTTTAAAGCTGAGGCCTTAAACATAAGAAATTTTATCATATCATAATCAATAAGTCAAGAATTTTAAATTTATTCCTTTAAAAGAACAGATAAATCTACAATATCATATCCTTTTTGTTTCAAATACACAATCGTACTATTAAGTTCACGAATATTCAAATCATTAACTTTTATATTATAAATATAACCATTTTTTTTGTTATTTTTCATATATTCATATAAATTTTTATCAATATCTATAGGCTGTATAGTATTATATTTAAGATATACACATGAATCTAAAAATTCTTTATTCTTATATAAACAATAATTAGAATAATTAGTAATATTTCTTTCTATAACACCATTAATATACTTAATAGAAACACTATCATACTTAAAGTTATAACCATATAAACCTAAACTATTTCCACTATTAAAATAAGTATTAATAGTTTTTAAATTATTCTCTATTAAAACACCATCAATAAAAAATGTCGCAAAAACATCATTATTTTCAAGTATATATGCTATTTCATCAAGCTTCGCAATATCCTCTACTACAAAAATAAAACTAATAATTTTAGAAGAAGTGTTCTTACCCTCTATTAATTTATCTAAATTATCCTCTTTTCTAATTTCTGGAACTACTTCTAAATATTCAAGCAAATTAGCATTAAAACTATTAAGCTTCTTCATTTTTTCATAACTACTATCAACATCAATACTATATCCATTAGAACCCACCAGCATAGTATCTTTACTTAAAACTCCATTAACCAAAGCAACTTCTTCGCTTTCTTTATATTCATTGATTTTTTGCATAATAGGATCTTTACTTTTAGAAAACTCTACAATCCTATCAGTATAATAAAAACTAAAACATGTAAATAAAACCATTAAAATAACTTTAAATATTCTTTTCATACTAAATATTATTAACAAAACTCATAAAATATTATAATTACTTATCATAACTAATACTTTCTACCATAAAAAAAGCAAGTATTTATACTTACTTTTGACAATTAGGACAATAATAACTACTACGGCCATTTATCTTTTCCCTAACTATAACAAAACCACATTCTTTACATTTTTCATTTTCTCTTTTATGAACATTTAAATTATTTTGAAAAAGACCACTTACCCCTTCC
>CALVPC010000097.1 GCA_944350405.1 uncultured Bacilli bacterium | reverse complement strand
CTTAAATCAATTAGTATAAAACTAATAGTTTGATATTTATTATTTAGTGACGCTATATCAATTCCTATTTCTTTAAATAAAAGAATTATAATTGAAGAATATAGCATATCTAAAATAAATAGACCAGCAAATATCAAAAATCGATTTAAATATTTCACTTCAATCACCCCTAGTCTTATTAAATATTATATCATGTTAGTAAAAAATAAAAAAGCCATATATCAATTATTAATATAAAAAAAGAAGCCGTACCCCCTGAGGACGGCTTCAATAAAAAGAATAAAAAGGGGTTGGCTAGTGTGATACTAGCATCCAATTCGCCTAAGCCGAATTGGTGATATATATAATAATCGTAAAGTAATAATTTGTCAATATTTTTGTTAAAAAAAATAAAAAAATATAACATACATTCTATAAGTAAAAAAACTAAAATAATCTTTGAAAAATGACAAAAAATATGTTATAATTTGTAAGAAAAAGGACGTGGTGTTTAGTGATATCTTTAGATAAAGTAAAAGGTGTTGGGGCTAAAAGTACTATGTTACTGAACCGCTTAGGTATATTTAATGTTGATGATTTAGTATCACACTACCCATATAGATATGATTTAATAAAAAGAACAAATTTATCTGAAGCGGAAGAATTAGATAAAGTTATAATAGATGGAAAAGTTGATGGAGCACCTATTTTAATTAGATTAAAAGGTAATTTAAATAAAATGAATATTAGATTAGTTACCAATGATGGAAAAATAGTTGGAGTTTCTATATTTAATCGAGCTTTTCTTAAAAACTCTTTAACTGTTGGTACTAATATTACTGTATTTGGTAAATATGAAAAATCTAAAAATATAATTTTAGCATCAGAAATAAGATTAGGATTACTACCAAAAGGAGAAAAAATAGAAAGCGTCTATCACGGAACAGCAGGACTTTCATCTAAAAATATTGCAACTTTTATAAATACAGCTTTAATGCAATTCGGCAATGAAATAACAGATTTTATTCCCAAAAGTATAATAGAAAAATATAATTTTTTAAATAAAAAAACTTCTTTAAATATAGTTCATAATCCTTCAACAAAAGAAAAGTTAAAAGAAGCTAGTATTAGATTAAAATATGAAGAATTATTTCTTTTTATGACAAAAATAAACTATTTAAAAATAAAAAATAAAAACATTGATAACGGCTTAAATAAAACGTATAAAAAAGAGAATTTAGACGAATTAATGAAAAGTTTACCATTTAAATTAACTAAAGATCAAGAAAAAGTATTAAATGAAATATTAGAAGATTTAAAATCAAAAAGACGTATGAATAGATTATTACAAGGTGATGTTGGTAGTGGTAAAACTATAATTTCAATAATTGCTCTTTATGCCAATAAGTTAAGTGGTTATCAAGGAGCTTTAATGGTTCCAACAGAAATTTTAGCTCATCAGCATTATGAAACAATAAAAAAAGTATTAAAAGATTTTGATGTTAATGTTAAATTACTAATAGGATCATTAACAAAAAAAGAAAAAGAAGATATTCATAAAGAATTAGAAGAAGGAAAAATAGATATAGTTGTGGGTACTCATGCTTTAATCCAAGGTGAAGTACAATATCAAAACCTAGGCCTAGTAGTTACTGATGAACAGCATCGTTTTGGTGTTCTTCAAAGAACAAGCTTAAAAAATAAAGGAAATATGCCAGATGTGTTATATATGTCTGCAACTCCAATACCAAGAACATATGCTCTAACAATATACGGAGATATGGATATTTCAGTAATAGAAAATCTTCCCTCAGGAAGAAAAAACATAAAAACATATTTAAAAAGCAATAAAGAAATAAAAGATGTACTTCAAATGATGTATGAAGAATTAAAGGATAAACATCAAATATATGTAATAGCACCATTAATTGAAGAATCAGAAACATTAGATTTAACAACTGTCGAAGAATTAAAAGATAAGATGGAACTAGCCTTCGGTAAAGATTTCAATATTGGAGTAGTACATGGTAAATTATCAAATAAAGATAAAGATAAAATAATGAATGAATTTGTAAATAATAATATACAAATTTTAATAAGTACAACTGTAATAGAAGTTGGAGTAGATGTTCCTAATACAACTATGATTGTAATATTTGATGCTAATAGATTTGGATTATCAACCCTTCATCAATTAAGAGGAAGGGTAGGTAGAAGCACATTAGAATCAAAATGCATTCTAATAAGTGATCAAGATACTAAAAGATTAAATATAATGACAAAAACAAATGATGGATTTGAAATAAGCGAAGAAGATTTTCAAATAAGAGGTCATGGAGATTTATTTGGAACAAAACAAAGTGGTGACATGACTTTTAAAATAGCTAACTTAAAAGAAGATTATAAAATATTACTTCAAGCAAAGAAAGACTCAGAAAAATTTTTAACAAGCAAATCACCAGAAGACGTCAAGCTATTAGAGACAATTATTGAAGACATAAAAGAAGGATAAAAATAAAAAATAATAATTGACTTTCTTAAAAAAATATATTACTATTAAATTACAAGGTAGATTACCTTGTCTACTTTTTACGATAAAAGGTAAAAAGTGGTATTCAACCAAACCCCCTGAAAGTCGGCATATTAAAGTATGCCGACTACTTTTTTTAGGAAATATAAGGATTTGCGAGAATTTACTATTTTAAAAATATGCTTTCAGGTAGCAAATAGGTAGCATTTTTCCTTATTTTTATATATTATTGCATAAAAAAACAATGGAATTGACTATAAAATCAATCCCATTGTTTTATATTATAAGCTCATATCAAAATCATCTTTATTGGTATCATAATCTTCAATTTCATCTTCATAATCATCATAATCTATACAATTATTGTCAAATTCATTAGTTTTATTATCTAATTTAATATTATCATTTAAATTATCTATAATACCAATTATATTATTTAATTTATTTTGAAACATATGAGCATAGGTGTTGAGAGTTTCATCTATTTTAGAATGACCTAGAAATTTAGCGAC
>CALVPC010000096.1 GCA_944350405.1 uncultured Bacilli bacterium | reverse complement strand
AATGAATTTTTTAACTGATTTAAGTCCCTAGCATTAACATTGCCATAACTTATTCTTCCTGCTAATCTTTCAAGATCGTAGACATTATTAAGTAAATCTCTTAATTCTTCTTTATAAATAAATTCTACTAAAAATTTGGTTATTAACTCTTGTCTTCTAGTAATTTCTACTTTATTTATTAGAGGATTTTCAATATATTCTTTTAATAGTCTTGAGCCCATGGCAGTTTTTGTTTTATCTAAGAACCAAAGAAGAGAATAAGTTCTTTCTTTTAATCTTAGTGTTTCAACTAATTCTAAATTTCTTTTAGTGTGAATATCGAGATGAAGGTTTTCGTCTTTTTTTATTACTTTAACTTTTTGGAAATGAGACATATCTCCTTTTTTGGTATCTTCAATGTAATATAAGAGATGTTTTATAGAATTGATTAGTCTTTGATCTACAATATCTTCATAAATATTTTTATAGCTTTCTGTTAAGTCATTGCTTATAGTAACTAATATTCCATAGTTTTCTCGCAAAATATTTATTATTCTTCTGTTTATAGAAGAATTTACTATAACTTCTTTTAACTCTAATCTTATTATTTCATTTATGAGTTTATCTTCATTGTAATCTATTAATTCTGTAAAAAATACTCCGGTAGTAATATCAGTGTAACTTAAGGCATAGCAATGGGAATAATCATATATACTACCAATATAATTATTTTGTTTTTCATCTAAAGATGTTCCGTCCATCATAGTACCTTTAGTTACTACTTGTGTTACTCCACGCTCTACTACTCCTTTTTTATCTGGAGGAGTTAATTGTTCACATATCGCTACTTTATATCCTTTATTTACTAGTTTTTCTAAATATGGTTTATATGAATGAAATGGTACTCCACACATTGGCACTTTTTCATCTAGACCACTGTTACGCCCAGTTAAGGCAATTTCTAGTTCTCTGGATGCTAAAAGAGCATCTTCAAAAAACATTTCATAAAAATCCCCTAGTCTATAAAAGAGAATTGTATCTTCATATTTATCTTTTATATTCATATATTGAACCATCATTGGTGATAGTTTTTCTCTATCTACTTCACTTCGTTTCATAATACAACACCTTCTTATATTATACAAAAAAAATAGACATAAATCTATTTTTTAGTAGTAAAATTATTTTAACTAAATATATTATTAATATTATCTGATATTGTATTTATTAAAGAATCTATTCCTATATAGCTTACAATCATAAGTAAAATGGAAATCACTATTAAGTTAAAATATAATTTTAGATTCCCTTTTAGTGATATTTCATTGCTAATAATTTCATTTAAAACTAAAATTGTATATAATATTCCTACAATTGTAATACCAATTCCAAGAGGTATATATATGAATGATAAAACTGGTGCTAAAATAAGTATACAAGCTAAGGCAGGTATAATTGTTATTGAAGTTATTCCTAACATCCTTGGAAATTTAATTTCTTTTTTGATAATTAAACTTCCAATATAATAAATACCTGATATTGCTAAAATTATTCCTATATATATTAAGAAATTGCCTCCAATTTCTTTAATAAAATTAATATCTGCTATATTGTCAAAATTCCAAGTTACTTCATCATTCCAATAAGAAACTTCTCTACTTGTATTTATTATAGTTTTAAATAAAGTAAGTATCGTAGCCATGATTGAAAGTATAATTGCTAAAAGTCCTGATACTTTAATATCATTTAATTTATTTAATTTTTGTTTAGAAATAGTAAATGGTTTTAATAAAAATTCTCCTACTGAAGCTATATCTTCATTAATATTTGTGTTTTGTTTTACATTTTCATTTTTATTTTCTTTCATAATTTTCTCCTTTTTTAATTAATTCTTTCTATTTTTTCTTTTCCGCCTATATATGGTCTTAATACTTCTGGAATACTTATACTTCCATCTTCATTATAATTATTTTCTAAGAATGCTATTAGTGCTCTTGTAGATGCAAGTACTGTATTGTTAAGAGTATGAGCATAATAGTTGCCATTTTCTCCTTTTATTCTGATACCTAATCTTCTTGATTGTGCATCTCCTAGGGTTGAGCAGCTTCCTACTTCAAAGTATTTTTGTTGCCTTGGACTCCAAGCTTCTACATCACAAGATTTTACTTTTAAGTCTGCTAAATCTCCAGAACAACATTCTAACGTTCTTACTGGAATATTTAAATTTCTAAATATTTCTACAGTATAAGACCACATTTTGTTATACCAGTCCATACTATCTTCTGGTTCACAAATAACAATCATTTCTTGTTTTTCAAATTGGTGTACTCTATAAATACCTCTTTCTTCTATTCCATGAGCTCCAACTTCTTTTCTAAAGCATGGTGAATAAGAAGTCATAGTAATAGGAAGTTCATTTTTTTTCACTATTTGATCTTTAAATTTACCAATCATAGAATGTTCACTGGTTCCAATTAAGTATAAGTCTTCTCCTTCTATTTTATACATCATGGCATCCATTTCTTTAAATGACATAACTCCTGTTACTACATCACTTCTAATCATAAATGGTGGTATTGCATATATAAAGCCTTTATCTATCATGTAATCCCTAGCATAATTGATCATAGCTGTTGTAAGTCTCGCAGCATCTCCCATAAGATAATAAAAACCATTACCACTTGTTCTTCCACTAGATTCTTTGTCTAATCCATTTATACTTGCTAAAATATCAGCATGATAAGGAATTTCATATTTAGGTACAACTGGCTCGCCAAATTTTTCTATTTCTACGTTTTCACTATCATCTTTCCCTATCGGGACGCTCTTATCAATAATATTAGGAATTTTCATCATTATATCTTTTATTTTTTGATTAAGGTCTGATTCCATGTCTTCTTTTTCTTTTATCAGTTCATTTATTTGTGATACTTCTTCTTTTAATTTATTGGCTTCATCAATTTTCTTATCGCGCATTAGTATCCCAATTTGTTCACTTTTATCTTTTCTTTTTTTTCTAAGTAAATCCCCTTCTTGTTTTAGTTTTCTAACTTCCTCATC
>CALVPC010000095.1 GCA_944350405.1 uncultured Bacilli bacterium | reverse complement strand
TTGAAGATAATGCAGAATTTGGATATGGAATAAAAGTTGCAGATCGTTTTATGAAAGATAGAATAAGAAATATTATGCAAGATAATATAAATAAAGTTAATGATAAAAATAAAGAGTTATTTAATGAGTATTTAAATAATTATTCAAAAGAAGTTTCTTTTAAAGTTAGTGATGAGATTGATTATGACGATATTCCAGAACTTAAATCTTTGAGGAAATTTATTAAGGAAAAAAGTGTTTGGTTAGTTGGTGGTGATGGCTGGGCTTATGACATCGGATATGGTGGTATAGATCACGTTCTTTCTACTAACGAAAATGTAAATATTTTGGTTTTAGATACTGAGGTATATTCTAATACAGGAGGACAGTCTTCTAAATCAACTAGACCTGGAGCAATAGCTAAATTTGCTAGTAGTGGTAAAGAATTATCAAAGAAAAATCTAGCAAAAATGGCTCTTTGTTATCCCCATGTTTATGTTGGAACTATTTGTCTTGGAGCTAATTTTCAGCACACTGTAAAAACTTTAATAGAAGCAGAAAAATACAATGGTCCTTCAATTATAATTGCTTATGCACCGTGTATAGCACATGGAATAAAGAAAGGTATGAAAGATTCTATAACTGAAGAGAAGTTAGCTACTTCGTCTGGATATTTTCCATTAATGAGATATAATCCTGAAACAAAAAAATTTACTCTTGATTCGGGGGCTGATTTTGATAAACTTGATGAGATTTTTAAAAGAGAAAATAGATATAATTCTAATGAAGATCTTTTAGAGCGAAATAAAAATGATATAAAAGAGTATTATAATTTTTTAAAGAATCTATCCGAATGATAGTTTCTTTTTTTATATTATTAATGTTATAATATTAATAGATAGGAGGATGGCAATGTATAGAAAATATATAAAGAGATTATTAGATATAATAATTAGTTTTATTTTGATAATTGTTTTATCTCCTATATTTTTAATTACTTCAATTTTAATAATATTATCACTAGGTTTTCCTATTATATTTAAACAGGCTCGTGAAGGACAAAATAAAAAAAGTTTTGTTATGTATAAATTTAGAACAATGAATTTTAATGAAGATTTAAATAGAGAGGATAGGATGACAAAAACTACTAAATTTATTGATAATTTTAAATTTAATGAACTTCCTCAGCTATTTAATGTACTTAAAGGAGATATGTCTTTAGTTGGTCCTAGACCTTTTATTCCTGGAGATATACTGCCAAAGAAGCCATATAAGGAAAGATATTATGTTAGACCTGGTATGACAGGGCTTGCTCAAATAAATGGAGGAAGGTATATTTCTCATGAGAAAAAATTAGAATATGATGTAATATATAATGATAAGATTTCATTTTTATTAGATCTTAAAATACTAATACTTACTCCTTTTAGAATAATAAAATATAGATAAAGAATTTTAAGTTTATATGATTAGATAATAAAATAGGGTGTGATGTTATGAAAGAAATTTTTTATAAGTTAATAGAAGAAGCGAAAAATGGAGTAGTTCTTATAGATAATGATTCATGGCCAGTAGGATGGAATACTATAATTTATAATGGTGATAAAATAAAATATCAAAATATAGAGGATAATAGTTTTCCAACTTTAGTTATTAAAAATGAAGAAGAGTTTTTTTTAGAACTTAAAAAATATTTAGAATTAGAACTTGAAAAAAAGAGAAAAATTATTAATTTTGTAAATAATAAAGAAGAAAATCAAATGAAATTATTGATGACATATTTATTTGTAAATGCTACAACTGAAGATTTTTTAAACCCTGTTTATTATATAAGAAGATACAGAGAATTTTTAAATGATGATACTTTTAGTTATTTAGAGGATGGTAAATGTATTAAACTTAGTGGTGTATTAAATTGTGATTTAGAAATAAAAAATCAATCTCAAAGTGTTTTTATGGAAACTCCTAATAGACTTGAGATAGCATTTGTTAAAGAAGAAGATGGGGAAAAAATTAGCTATAATTTACCTAATATATCTTATGGTATTAATATTAATAATGGCGAAAAAGAATGTTATATATATAGCATGTTAAATAAAAAAGATAGTAATAATGATAGTAGTGTTAATGAAAAATTTGTTAAAGATATTTCAAGAAAATTATATAAATTAAATAAAAATGTATTAGATCAAGAAAGTAGAGAATATTTAGATTATAAAAATGGAGTAAGTGATTATTATCCAGAAAATATTTCTGATGTATCACCTTCTTTTGTTATGGCTCTTGTTATTTTCTTATCTTTATTAAAAAAGCAAGGAATTACTAGAGTAAAAGGAGTTCCGTATCTTCCAGTTCGTTATTTATCAAGAAATATTGCAGCAAATAATATAAATGATGCTAAAAAGATGAATAAATTAAAGGAAAGAAATGATTTAATTCAATCTAATATTACAAATAAATTTATTAGAACTATAAGAAGAGCAGTATATCATTTAGATGGTGTAGAAATAATATCATATCCATATGAATATGATGAATTTATTAATATTAGAATTGTAAATGATAAGACTAACACAAATAACGAACTTTTAAATGAAGTAATGGAAGGTCTTAATAAGAGATCGGAAGAGCACACGTCTGAACTCCAGTCACCAACTAAACTCGTTCCCTACACGACGCTCTTCCGATCTGGAAGGTCTTAATAAGAAACAAAAATAATTATAAATTTGGTAGTTTATTTGCTTATTTATATTTATGAATGATATAATTATTCATGAGTGTGATAACAATAATATAATGAGATGGTTATTGTGTTTTTTGATTATAATTTTTATTTAAAATATTTTAGGAGGTTATATGGTATTTAGTAGCACAATTTTTGTATTCTTATTTTTACCATTAGTATTAATATTATATTTTTTAATGCCTAAAAAATTTAGAAATTATATTTTACTTATTTTTAGTATAATTTTTTATATTTTTGGAGGACCTAAATTTTTATTAGTGCTTTTGCTTGTTGTATTAATAGATTATTTTGGAGCACTTTTAATTGATAAAAAGAAGAATAAAAAGCTATTTTTAATTATTACTATCTGTTTAAATATAGTTACTATATTTT
>CALVPC010000094.1 GCA_944350405.1 uncultured Bacilli bacterium | reverse complement strand
GCTATTATGTCTTCTCCTAATTGTTTTATTTCAAGACGCTTATTTATTATTTTTGCATCTAAATATGTTAGTAAACTATTATAATATTTAGGAGATTGTTTTTTCAAATGACTTATAGCTTCAACAAAATCAAATTCAGAAATATTTTTTAAATCACAATAATCTTTTATACTAGGCAGGTCTTCAACTATATAATCTGTTATTAGCATTTCATAGTTTTTTAATTCTTCTTTATTACACATTTTAATTTCTGAAAGATCTAAGTTTTCATCACACCAATTTTTATATCTTTCAATCATATTTTTTATCTTTTTGTTTTTAAAAAAAGGTATGTCATGATTCATCCTGTATAATTCTATTTGTCTTTCAAAAAAATCTGGTAAAATTTTTAATTCTTTATAGATAAAGCTAAATGTAGATTTATCTACTATTTTTGTATTAATTAAATATGCAAATAAATTATCAATAGAATTTAATTCTTTTTCTTCTTTACTCATCATTTCCATCACCGGCTATATATTATAGCATAAAACAGCTTTTTTAGCAAGTATTTATTTAATTTAATAATTCTAATAATCTATTTTCTAATTTTTCTATTATAGTATTTTTGTTTTCTTCTCTTGTATTTTTAGTAGTAATAATATTAAAATTATAATTTTTATTATACTTTTTTATATATATACTTACAAAAACTTCATTGTCTTTTCCATAATTATTATTTTGATCGGGTCTATTTAATTTGCCTGTTATGCCTATTCCTATATCAGAATTTGTAAATTTAGTAATTGCTTTGGACATTTCTATGGCAGTTTCTATACTATATACACTGTATTTTTCTATTATGTTTTTAGGGACACCCATTTTTATTTTATATTCATTAGAATAAGTTACAGCACTAAATTTAAGTACGTTGCTTGCTCCTTCAATATTAGTTATAACATTAGTAACGCCTCCACCTGTGCATGACTCCATAACTGAAATTGTTTCATTATTTTTAGTTAAAATATTTATTATTTGTTTCATATTGTTTGTTTCCATAAATACCTCCTTTATAATTATAAAAGTTTTTTAATAAATTAAAAAGAGGTTATTCTTTTTATAAATAATATTTTTTGTTAATACAAATGATAATTAAATCATATTATTTATCAGAAATTTAATATTTTTTAAAATTTCTATTCAAATTGTAGTAATTATGGTATAATCATTTCAGAAAGGAGTTTATATTTATGGAAAAAAAAGATATTGATTTATATTTAACAACTAATGCAAAATATTTTGAGGCTTCAGCTATTCCTGTTTTAAGACAAAAACTTGAAAAGGCTTCTCCAGATTCACTTGCTACTTTACAAGCTTGTGATTTAAAAGATCCAACTGTTTTACTTATAGTATCAATCTTTCTAGGAAGTTTAGGAATAGACAGATTTATGCTTGGTGATGTAGGAATGGGAGTGTTAAAACTTTTAACTTTAGGTTGTTGTGGAATTTTAACAATTATCGATTGGTTTACTATTTCTAGAAAGACAAAACAAGCAAATTTAGCCAAAATTTCTATGGTTATATAATATGAAAAAAAATAGTTTTTTCACTATTTTAATTGTAATAGGGATAGTTCTTATACTTAGTATCTTTAGTATAAGATTTTGTCCCTTTTTTTACTTTTTTAATATTCCTTGTCCTGGATGTGGCCTTACTAGAGCATTTATATGTTTACTTCATGGTAATATTATTCAAAGTTTACATTATAATATTTTAGGAGTTATTTTTTCTTTCGGTATTGTTGTTTTTTTGATATTTGCTTTGTTTAAAAAGAGCAACTTACTAAATCAGTTTATTTATAAATATAGAAATATAATCTATATTTTAGCTTTTTTGTTATTTATTATAGTGTGGATAATAAATATTAACAATCCTTTACTTTATTAGAACAATTAAATACTATAATATTATTTTTAGTATAAGTTAATTTTTCGGAGGTTTTTATGAAAGTATTATTAATTAATCATTTTCCCCTTACTGGTAGTGGAAGTGGTGTTTATACTGCTACTACTGGGAAATTTTTAAAAGATATGGGAATCGAAGTTAGAATTATTATGCCAGAAGTTACTGTAAATTATGAAAAGATACCCGGTATTAAAATTCATCCTGTATATTTTAAAAATGAAGAAATTATTGATAATCAATTATCTTTTAATTTTCCATGTTTTACTACTCATCCTAAAAGTAATAAGACGTTCTTAAGCTTAACAGACGAAGAACTTGAACAATATATTAAAGCTTTTAACAAGGCAATTGAAGAAGAAGTAAATTTATTTAAACCTGATATTATTCATGCACAACATTTATGGATTCTTTCTGCTCTTGCTTCTTCTTATGGTGTTCCTCTTATAACTACTATACATGGAACTGATTTAATTGGATATCAGGATTCTGATAGGTTTGATTTTTTTGTTAAAGAAGCTGCTCAAAATTCTAAGAAATTAATTACAATTTCTGAATCTAATAATAAACTCGTTAAACAATTATTTCATGAAATGATTGATAAAATTGTATTACTAAAAAATGGTTATGATAAAAAAGTGTTTTTCTTATCAGATGAAAATAAAGAAGAAATATTGCATAAATATGGAATTGATAAAATGTATGATAAAGTAGTATTATTTGTGGGTAAATTAACATATATTAAAGGTGTTGATATGTTATTAAATAGTGCCTATACTTATAAAAATAAAAATGTGCTTACTATTATTGCTGGAGATGGAGAAGAAAAGGAAAATTTAATTAGTAGAAAGATAGAATTAGGACTTTCAGATGTTGTATTTATTGGAAACAGATCACAAGAAGAACTACAAAAACTTTATAATATTGCAGATGTTGCTGTTGTTCCTTCTAGAAAAGAAGCATTTGGATTTGTTGCTATTGAAACACTGGCATGTGGCACTCCAGTTGTGGGAAGCGATCAAGGAGAAATGCCAAATTTTATAAATAGCTCTACTGGTATTTTGTTTCATGCAAATGATCAATATGAATTAGATAAGGCTTTAAATAAGATTATTAATAATGAAATTATTTATGATAAAAAGGAAATAGTAAAATATGCTGA
>CALVPC010000093.1 GCA_944350405.1 uncultured Bacilli bacterium | reverse complement strand
GACGCTCTTCCGATCTAGTCATATTCTTTATTAGAGACTGTTTTAAATAATGGGGTTTATAATAATGAATTTGATGATGTAGAAAGCAAAGCTGGTGACTTATATAATGAGTTTTTAGATAATAATAAATATTACACTGAAGAATTGTTATTGGAATTAGAAGAATTAGTTTTGAAATATACTAATTTTGAAAGTGATTTAAAAACATTATTTAATGATAATGGTATTGATTATTCAAATATAGATTATAGTTTAATTAAATCTTTAGATAGTGTGGTAATTAAGGAGTTTATTCAATATTTTGAGGATTCTTTAGTTTTAGATAGTAATTATGTTGAACTTATTAATAAGATTAATAATTATTTATCATTAAAAGTTAGTGAAAGTGATAAATTTATTAATTTATTAGATAGTTTAAATGTTTATTATTCTAGTTTTAGTAAAGATAATATTTATTCATTATATAGTAATTTTGTTTATAATGCTAATTTGTTAAATGAAGATATAGTAAATTCGCTATTAAATTATAGTGCTTTGCAAAGTGAAAGCGCGGAATATAAATATTTAATGGAGGCAAAATGTTCTTTTTATCCATTAGAATTAAAGGATGATAGTAATTTTAATGGAACATTTGTGGATGATTATTTTGTAATAAATGGTTCTAATATAAAGATTTTAGATTTTATAAATAATATTAACTATGGATATAAATTTGATGTTAAATGTAATTTAGATATTGTAAATAGTGAATGCAAGATAAATTTATTTGATAGAGATGATAAATTTTTAAGAGAAATTCTAGTAGTTTTAAAAAATGATATTGATAATAATGGTATTGTTGATAATTTAGATATTGAAGGATTAAAAGATAAGCTTTTTGATAATATATTTAATTATTATGATGTAGTTGTTAGTGATCTTAATAATGATGAAAAAGTTGATATTAGAGATTTAGTTTTATTAGATAATTTAGTTAATAATAAAGAAAGTTCAGTGATTACTGAAAAAGGATCTTTTGATGTTAAGATTAACGAAACTAATGATAAAATTATATATAAAGTGTATTTAAAAACAGATGGAGTTGTTAGAGGATTTAAGTTTAATATTGAAAATAATAATGGTTTAAAACTTTCTTCTATAATAAATGGGGAAGGAGTTTCATATAGATCTTATGAAAATTATTTAGCGTTTATTGGAATTGGTGAATATGTTAATGATTCTTTAGTAGTTACTTTAGAATTTAATAAGCTTAGTGATGCACAGGATTACGAAATAGATTTTAATGGCTTTATTGTTTTAGATAATTTAGAATATGTTTCTAATATTACTTTGTCTAATGTGATACCTAAAGTTGTAAATACTTCAGAGGATATTGCTGTTAGTAATCAAAATATTGTTAATACTCAAAATATTGTTAATACTAGGGAAAGTATAGCTTCTAGTGAGGTAGAAGTAGTAGAAAATGATGATGAAGATGATAATAAGATTGAAAGTGCTATTTCAGGAGAGGATTTTGAAGAAGATGAGGCTATTTTAGGTAATATTATTAAAATTGCTCTTATAGTTCTTATTGGGGCGTTAATAATATATTTATTAAATAATAAAGAAGAAGAAAATGTTTCTTTAGATGAAGATAATAAAAATCAAAAATAATTATTGAATAAGAGATATGGGATGATTTTATTTCTTATTCTTTTTCTTTTATGTTAAAATATTTTTGGGTTGTGATTTTATGAAAATAAATGATATATATGAAGTTAATATTATAGATGATAATCATAATGGATGCGGAATTGCTAAAATTAATGGTATTCCTATATTTATTTTTGGTACTTTACTAGGAGATAAAGTTAAAATTAGAATTACTTATGTTAATAAAAAGTATGCTATAGGAGAAGTTTTATCTTATATTAAATGTACTTCTCATGAAGAAGTTAAGTGTCCTTATTATGGTATTTGTGGAGGTTGTGATTTACTTCATGTTAGTTTTGATAAGGAAAATAAACTTAAAAGAAAATATATTAGTAAGCTTTTTAATGGGTTTGATATTAATATAAGTTTTCATAATAGGTTTGGATATAGGAATAAGATAGTTTTACATGTAAAAGATGGCAAGACTTGTTTTTATAAAAAAGAAAGTAATGATATAGTTACTATAAAAAGGTGTTTACTTGTTTCTGATAAAATGAATGAACTTATTGATAGTCTTAATGAATTAAATTTGTGCTTTGTGACTGAAATAGTTATTAAAGAAGGAATTGATGGCATTTTGTTATCTATTTATGGAAAGATAAGTAGTGGTGATTTAGAAAGTATTATTTCTAATAAATATGTAAAATCAATTTATCAAAATGATACTCTTATATATGGGAATTTATATATTACTCAATCTTTTAATAATATTAAATATTTAGTAAATAATAATTCTTTTTTTCAAGTTAATAATGAGTGTGCTCTTGACCTTTATGAATATATAAAGAGTTTGGTTGGTAATACTAATGATTTACTTGATTTGTATTGTGGTACAGGTAGTATAGGTATTTATTTAAGTGATGTATGTAAGAGTGTTTTTGGTGTTGAAAGAAATAGTGATTCTGTTTTATGTGCAAGAGAAAATATGAAGATAAATAATATTAATAATTATGAGATCATTTTAGGTGATGCTTCAGAGATTAGCAAGAAATTTGATGTTATAGTAGTTGATCCTCCAAGGGAGGGTCTTAGTAAAACAGTTATTAATAATTTAAATAATATGAAAGCTCAAAAGATAATATATGTTTCATGTAATCCAAGCACATTAAAAAGAGATATTCTATTACTTGATAATTATAATTTACAAAGTATTAGAGCTTTTAATATGTTTCCTGCGACTAAGCATATTGAATGTGTAGTTTTACTAGAAAGGAAAGACTAGTAGAAATGCTTAAGTTTCAAAGGTAACATATGACTAAATCACTAATAAATATAATTAAAAAAGAATTTGAATGATGTGTTGCTAAGACTAATGGTATTTTTCTTACAAAATTTTTAAAAATAAGTTAGTTAAATAGTAAAATGCAATTCTATACTAATTGTTGAAATTACAGGAGATAATGCAAGATTTTCTCTTGTT
>CALVPC010000092.1 GCA_944350405.1 uncultured Bacilli bacterium | reverse complement strand
TGTTTGTTACTGATTGTGATGGTGTTTTGACTGATGGAGGAATGTATTATTTTGATAATGGAATTACTGGGAAAAAATTCAATTGTCATGATGGAGAAGGTTTTAACATATTAAAAAAAAATAAAGTTCAAACTGCAATAATATCAGGAGATAATTCAAAATCTTTAGAGTTAAGAAATTCTAAGTTGAAATGCGATTTTTTGATTATGGGATCAAAAAACAAGTTAACAGACTTAAAAAAATCTGTTTAGAATGTAATATTGAATTATCAAATGTTTTGTACGTTGGTGATGATTTAAATGATATTGAAGTAATGCAATCTGTTGGTTTTAGTTGTTGCCCTCAAGATGCTTTAGATGATGTGAAAAAAATATCTACATTTATAACTGAAGCAAAAGGAGGGTTAGGAGTTATTAGAGAAATAGTAAATAAGTTTTTTTGCTAATTTAAGATAATATTATATTTTTAATTATAAAACTAATATTGTGCTATTTTGAATTAAAATTAAAAGTATAGTTATAAAAATTTTTATAGTGAGTACTAATTTCTTCGTTATAATGAGTTAAAGATAAAAAAGCAAAAAACATGTTTATTATAGTGTTTGTGGTATTATTTTATGCTTTGGAAAGTATTAGCAAAATAGATGACTTAATAAATACTTGTTAGACTATTATATTTATTCATTTGACACATATTATTAAATGTAGTATAATTTACTTTGCTTGAAAGAGGTGTAATAATGAATAAATACGATAGTATGGATTATAGAATAATTAAATATACTTTAGATGAAAATGTTTCTTTGGATAGCAATTTACGAGAAAAATGTTATGTTTGGGGATATGCAGATGGTTTTTATCATGAAAAGTTATATAAGAAGAATATAGTAGATAGTGATATGATGCATATTTATAATTCTGGATATTTTGATGGTAAAGAAAATAGAGAATGTTTACAAAATAAAGATTATGAATTATGGAAAAAGAAAAAGATTACATTATTAAATTTAGTTGCTAGTAATGATGGTAGAAATGGTTTTGAAATGAGAGAGGTAAGCGAAGAATATAATTCTATCTATACTCAAAGATATAATGAAATACATGATGCTTTTGTTAAATATGCTGATCATAGTAGATAACAGTAAATTGTATTTTAATTATTGACAATGTTTAATTATTTGAATTATAATGTTTGTAGTTTGTGTGCAATAATGGAAACATAGTAATAAGATTACTTATATTTAGAGAGAAAGTGTTTGGTGAAAACTTTTTATAAGCTCTTATGAATTCACTTCCTAGCATAATCGTGTAGCTTGCGTTAAAAGTTTGAGATAGTTATGACTATGAAATAAGGTGGTACCACGGAATGTTTTCGTCCTTTGGCACGACCTTTTTTATTTTAGGAGGAAATTATGGAAAATATTAAAGAGGATATTTTAAAAGATTTGGATAATGTTAATACTTTAGAAGAACTTAATTTACTTAAGATTAAATATGTAGGTAAAAAAGGTATTATTACTTCTTTATATAGTGAGATGAAAAAACTTTCTGTAGATGATAAAAAAAACTATGGTAAAGAGGTTAATGAACTTAGGGATTTATTTAATGAGAAATTTGAAAATTTGAAAATTTCTTTAGAGGAAGCTAAAGTTAATGAGAAATTAGAAAAAGAATCTATTGATGTTACTTTACCTGGGGTGTGTCTTACTAGTGGTGCACCACATATGCTTGATAAAGTTATAGAAGAGGTTGAAAGTTTCTTTATTTCAATGGGATTTGATGTGGCAAGTGGTCCAGAAGTTGAAAAGGATTTATATAATTTTGAAATGCTTAATTTACCTAAGGGTCATCCTGCTAGAGATGCTCAAGATACTTTCTATATTAAAGGTGATGAATGGCTTCTTAGAAGTCAAACTTCTCCTGTACAAGTTAGAACAATGTTAAAAAATAAAGGCGAAAATCCAATTAGAGTTATATGTCCTGGTAAAACTTATCGTAGAGATTATGATGATGCAACTCATTCTCATCAATTTATGCAAGTTGAGGGTTTGGTTGTTGATAAAGAAATTTCTTTGGCTCATTTAAAAAATGTTCTTGATAAGATGGCAAAAAAAATTTTTGGAGATGGTTGTGTTACTCGTTTTAGACCTAGTTTTTATCCATTTACTGAACCAAGTGTTGAATATGATGTTTCATGTTTTAAATGTAATGGTAAAGGTTGTAATGTATGTAAAGGAACTAGTTGGATTACAATTGGAGGTGCTGGTATAGTTCATCCCAATGTATTAAGAATGAGTGGTTATAATCCAGAAGAGTGGACTGGATTTGCTTTTGGATTTGGTGTTGAAAGAATAACAATGGTTAAATATGGAATACCTGATATTAGATATTTTTATATAAACGATTTAAGAGGAAATAAACAATTTGAAAGGCTAGGTGATTAAAATGAGAATATCTACTAATTGGATTTGTGATTATGTCGATATTAAAGAAGATGATAAGAGAGAACTTGCTGATAAGATTACTAATGCTGGAGTAAATGTTGAAAAGGTCGAAGAATATAGTTTTAATAATTTAGTAGTAGGTGAAATAATAGAATGTTCTAAACATCCTGGTTCTGATCATTTAAATATTTGTATTGTTAATGTTGGAAAAGAAAAACCATATCAAATAATATGTGGTGCGGATAATGTTAAAGTAGGTATTAAAGTTATAGTATCTTTACCAGGGGCAGTTCTTCCAGGAGATTTTGTTATCGAAGAAAGAAAAATTTTGGGAGTTAATTCATGTGGTATGATATGTGCTTTATATGAACTGGGGCTTGCTGATAAAGAAAAAACTTATGATGATGGAATTCATATTTTACCTAATGATGCTGTTATAGGCTCAGATCCTTTACAATATTTAGGCATCGATGATACTATTTATACACTTGATTTAAACCCTAATAGAAATGATTGCCTTAGTCATATTGGTTTTGCTTATGAAGTAGCTAGTGTAACTGGCAAAAAGGTTTCTTTGCCTAATACTAAATGTAATGAAATAAATGAAAGTGTTAAGGATAGTTTTAGTCTTGATGTTGAAACAGATAATTGTTATATGTATTTAGCTCGATTAGTGAAAGATGTTAAAATTGGACCTAGTCCTGATTTTATAAAACAACGATTAGAAAATGTAGGTATGAGATCTATTAATAATGTTGTTGATATTTCTAATTATATTATGCTTGAATATGGTCAACCT
>CALVPC010000091.1 GCA_944350405.1 uncultured Bacilli bacterium | reverse complement strand
TAGATAATGAAATATATTTATTTGATAAAGATGAATTAAAACAGTATACTATAAATCCAAAAAAGAAGAAAGTAAAAGAAGTAGGAAACAAAGAAGATGGTGTTTTAAACTACAATTTAGAATTTGAAACAATTGATGTTTATACTATGAGAGACGAAGAAATAAAATTTAATAATATAGATAACTATATCTCAAAAATAGAAAATACTAGTAGTATAAAATACATAGAAAAAGCAAATGATACATATTACTATCAAGACGAAAATAATAATATATATAGTTATAATGCTAATAGTAATATAAAAGTATTATTACTTAACATAGAAATAAGTGACTTCAAATTAGTAAATGATACTCTTTATTTCATAAATGCAGATAGTTTATATTCATATGACAATCAAAATGGATTAAGGAAACTAATAACTTATAGCGAATTAGATTTTAATCCAGAAAATCGTATCTCAATATATATGGAGTAATTTATACTCCTTTTTTTCATATAATTTTAAAAAAGGAGGTTTTATGGACAATTATATTGTAGAAAAAGGAGATACCATAGAAACTATAGCAAGAAAGTATGATATTCCCGTAATTGAAATTATACAAGCCAATAGTTTAAAAGCACCTTATATTTTAAGTGAAGGTCAAAGTCTAACAATTCCAACAGAACTTTATAGTGTATTTAATTACTATACAGTAAAAAAAGGAGATAATCTTTATGAAATATCACGTTTAAACAACACAACAGTGGACATTTTAGCACAAGTAAATGGATTAGATCCAGATGAATATATTTATGAAAATCAAACTCTGTTAATACCAAGAGAAGAAGTATCATTATATATAACAAAACCAGGTGATACAGTAGATAATCTAGCTGATTTTTTTAAAGCCCCAGCAATGGATGTAATATATAGCAATAATAGTATATATTTACTTCCTGGACAACTAGTAATATATCGTAAGAATTAAAAAGCTAAACTATAAATATTAATTATAAAGTAAACAGCAATATTACTGTTTGCTTTCATTTTATATAATAAAATATGTATAGAAAAATAAACAAACAGTAGATTTTTTTTCTTTTTTCTGTTATAATTTAAAAGAAAAAAAGATGTGATACTATGAATTTAACGACAATATGTATAGTTGGTCGTCCAAATGTAGGTAAATCAACACTATTTAATAAACTAGTTGGCAAAAAAATATCCATTATTGAAGATACACCAGGAGTTACAAGAGATAGAATATATGGACAAGTTGAATATAAAAATTTAAAATTCAATTTAATTGATACCGGAGGATTAGATATATCAAAAGAAATGTTTAATGATGAAATAAAAACACAAGTAGAGATTGGTATTTTAGAAGCAGACAAAATAATTTTTGTAGTAGATGCTAAAGAAGGACTAACAACAAGTGATCTTGAAGTAAGAGATCTTTTAAGAAAGTCTGGAAAAGAAGTAATTGTAGCCATCAATAAAGTTGATAACAAGCAAGCCCAAGAGCATCTTTATGACTTTTATGAATTAGGTTTTGATAAATATATTGAAATTAGTGGAGAGCATAACAAAGGCTTAGCAGATCTTTTAGATGAAATATCTAAAGGATTTAAAAAAATTGAAAAAACAGACGATGAAAAAACAAAAATATGTATAATTGGACGTCCTAATGTAGGAAAAAGTAGTTTAGTAAATGCTTTATTAAATGAAGAAAGAGTAATTGTAAGTAATATTGCTGGCACAACTCGTGATTCAGTAGATATACCATTTAAATATGATAAAGAAGATTATATTTTAATAGATACCGCAGGTATGAGAAAAAAAGGTAAAATATTTGAAAAAATAGAAAAATATAGTTTGTTAAGAAGTCTAAGAGCAATAGATAGAGCAGATATTTGTTTACTTGTAATTAATAGAGAAGAAGGTATCATAGAACATGATAAACATATCGCAGGATATGCAATAGAAAAAGGAAAAGGGATAATTATTGTAGTAAATAAATGGGATACAGTAGATAGCAAAGAAAAAGATATTAAAGATTTTACTAAAGAATTAAGAGAAGAATTTAAATTTATATCATATGCTCCAATAGTATTTTTATCAGCATTAACCAAAAAAAGACTTCATACATTAATGCCTGAAGTAAAAAGAGTAAAAGAAAATATAACTAAAGAAATAAAAACTAGTACTTTAAATAATGTAATATCTGAAGCATATCAGTTAAATCCTGCTCCAAGTTATAAAGGAAAAAGATTAAAGATATACTATGTATATCAAACAGGAACAAAACCACCAAAATTTACCTTTAATGTTAATAATAAAGGATTAGTACATTTTTCTTATGAACGTTATTTAGAAAACAAAATAAGAGAAAGTTTTGATTTCGATGGTACTCCAATAGAAATAGTATTTAAAAATAAAAATGAATTATTATAAACAATTTTTAGATTTCTTACAAAGACATAAATTGTATGAAAGAGACAGCTTTGTATTTATAAGTAATCATACAGTTAATATAAATTATAACAATCAAGAAGAAAGAGATTTTATTGGATGTTACTATAGTAAAGATGAAGAAGATAAAATAACTAATTTTAAAGTGTGGGTTCCAGAAATAATAGATACTACTACATTATTTATTAATATTCATGAATATGTTCATGCACTTATTCTATATAAATATTTAAATGAAAAGTATGAAATAGGGCTAGAAAAAGAAGCATTGCCGTTAATGTATGAAAAAATGTATGCCATAGAAGAAGAAAATATAAGTGCTAAAGCTTATGAAAAAAACTTAAAAGAAACAATTAATGAAATAAATACTGAAGAATATATAATAGGTAAAAAAATTGCTGAAGAATTAATATATAAACATGATGATGTAAAATTATTAAATGAAAAAGCTAAAGAATTAGTAAGAAAATATAAGTATTAATTTAATAACCAAAAATAGGCCTTCTACATACATTATAGTAGGAGGTTTTTACATTGAAACTAAGTGATAACTTTTTTAAAAAAGTTGAAAACAAAACTAACGTAGACAAAAATACTATTCTTTCTTTAGCAGAAAAATTACAAGATGATAATATGAAAAATGAATCAGCACTAAGAGATGTTATTCAGCAAATAGCACTATTAACAGGAAAAGAAGTACCAAAAGAAAAAGAAGATAAAATTGTTAATACAATACTTTCAGACAAAGCACCAAAAGATTTAGAGTCATTTGAAAAATATATTAAATAATTAAACAAAAAGGAGTTACTAAGGTAATTTCTTTTTTAATAATTACTAT
>CALVPC010000090.1 GCA_944350405.1 uncultured Bacilli bacterium | reverse complement strand
ATTCAAATAATCAAATCTTTCAAGTAACATTTTAGCTGACTTTGAGTCTAATGAACCGGTTGGTTCATCTGCTAAAACAAGTTTTGGATTGGTAATAATAGCTCTAGCTGAAGCAACTCTTTGTTTTTGTCCTCCACTCATTTGATATGGATATTTCTTTAAAACATCTTTAATATCTAATTCTTTAGCAACTTTATCTACTCTCCTAGCAATTTCACTTGCTGATACATTTTGAATAGATAAGGCTAGTGCGATATTCTCATAAGCAGTCAAGGTATCAAGTAAATTGAAATCTTGAAAAATAAAACCTAATTCTTCTCTTCTAAATTTGTTAAGATTATTACCTTTTAATTTAGTAATATCTTCTCCACCAACAAAAATATGTCCAGATGTTACTCTATCAATTGTAGAAATACAATTTAAAAGAGTTGTTTTACCTGAGCCTGAAGCTCCCATAATGGCAACAAATTCACCTTTATCCACTTCAAAAGATATATTATCTATTGCTTTGGTAAGGCTTGATCTACTACCATAATATTTTTGAATATTGGCAATTTGTAGAATACTTTCCATACAATCTCTCCTTTCATGCTTACATTTTATGTTAAAAAAAACATTATGTCGTTATTTTAATATTACAATACATTACAATTTCGTAATACTAAAAACATTAATACTTTATTTTATAAAAATCATTTTTGGAAAAAGATATTATTACATCTGTATATTCATTTTGTACTGATTTAACTATAATTTTATGTCCTAGTTTATCACATAATTTTTTTACTATATAAAGCCCCATTCCAGTAGATTTAGATCTATTTCGTCCATTTTCTCCTGTGAAAGTCTTTTCAAATACTCTTTTTAAATCTTTAGCAGGTATTCCAATTCCATTATCATAAATATGTAAATCTATTTGTTTAGGTAGCTCTTCTACTTTTAATTTAATAACTTTGTCTACATCACTTCTTGTATATTTAATGCTATTACTTACAATTTGATTAATAATAAACTCAAGCCACTTAGAATCAGTAAGTACCATCTCATTTTGTGCTTCTACAATGAAACTAATATTATTTTCAAGTAAATCATTTTTATTTTTCATAGCAACATTATTTATAATTTTCTTTAAATTTGTTTCTTTAATCAAATAGTCTTTTTCAGCATTTTCACTTCTTACAAAATAAAGTATTTGATCTACATAATCGTCTATTCTTTTGATTTGTTCCTTATACCTTTTATTGACTTTATTTTTTTGATTATGGTTCATCAAAGTTAAACTTGCTATTGGTAGTTTGATTTCATGTATCCAAAGCTCTATATATTCTTTAAAATCAGTTAAACTTATTTCATAATTTTTTACATTTTCATTCATTGACTTATTAATTTCATACAAAATTTCATAAAGAATTTCTCCATCATAAAAAGATGGTTTATTTATCATTTCTAGAACTAAATATTTTTTATCCAATTTTTCTACATCACTAATTAAATTATTGTAAAATATTCGTCTTTTTAAATATCCCGTAAGTATTATAGCAAAACAAATAATCGCAAATACTATTGATATACCAATAGTAACCTCACTTGGTACTTTAAATGCAAAAAGCATCATACAAATTATGATATAGCCAAAAAGGGCTATTAAAATTTCTATAAATTTATCAAGAAGATATTTACTAAATTTCATAATAATTTATATCCTTGTCCTTTTCTGGTTTCTATTGCATTTTTAATACCAAAATCTTCTAGTTTTGCTCTTAATCTACTAATATTTACTGTTAAAGCGTTTTCGTTAACATATTCTTCATTGTGCCAAAGTTCTGTCATTAGCTCATCACGAGTTACGATATTTCCTCTATTGCTAAGTAAGAAAGAAAATATAATCATTTCATTTTTTGTTAGGTCTTGCTCTTTATCATCTTTTACAAGTAATCCCTTATTTTGATATACTTTTATACCATCATAATATGATGTATTTGTATTATTTTCCATTCTTTTAAAAATATTAGCTATTCTTAAAAGTAATATAGTTGGATTATATGGCTTGGTTATATAATCGTCTGCGCCATAAGACATAGATAAAACTTCATCAGTTTCTTTAACTCTGCTAGTTACCATGATAACTGGAGTATTAGAGACTTTTCTAAATTCACGTAAGATAAGTTCGCCATTTATATTTGGTAAGTTTATATCTAATAATAACAAATCAAATTTATTATTTAAAATATCTTCTAAAGTATTGTTAAATTTTTCAAGTAAAATTACTTTGTATCCTGATGTTTCTAATAATTCTTTTAGTTCATCTCTAATAGTTTTTTCATCTTCGACAACCATTATAGTTTTCACTTTATCACCACTTTTCACTATTAATTATATCATATTTTCATTAACAAATTTATTACAATAATGTAACATCAAGATAATTATTATCACTTTATTTTATTATAAAAAAGCAAACAGTTTTTTCTGTTTACTTTTATCTTTTATTGATTAAACATCGTTTAATCATGTTATTTATAAAACCTAAACTTATTTGACAACTATAGACTATTTATTCTCCTTTTTGCGTATAACAGCTTGCGCTGCAGCAAGTTTTGCTATTGGTATTCTGTACGGGCTGCATGATACATAGTCTATACCATTATTTATTAAAAATTCTATACTTTCTGGATCTGCTCCTTGTTCACCACATACTCCAAGTTCTAACTTCGGATTAGATTCTAATCCTTTTTTAGCAGCAGTTTGTATTAAATATCCAACTCCTTCAGTATCAAGTTTTTCAAATGGATTAATTTTTAATATTTTTTTATCGTAGTAATCATTTAAAAATTTAGTTGCATCATCTCTAGAGAATCCATAAGTCATTTGAGTTAAATCATTAGTTCCAAAAGAGAAAAAGTCTGCTTCTTTAGCTATTTTGTCTGCTGTTATAGCTCCTCTTGGTATTTCTATCATTGTTCCTAGAAGGTATTTAATTTTTATATTTTCTTTTTTGAATATATCTTCGATTGTTTTTAAAATAATTTCTTTTAAATATTTCAATTCATTTACTTCTCCAACTAAAGGAATCATAATTTCTGGAAATACGTCTATTCCTTTTCTTTTTACTTCTATTGCTGCTTCTATAATTGCTCTTGTTTGCATTTTAGCTATTTCTGGATATGTTATTGATAGTCTGCATCCACGATGTCCCATCATTGGATTAAATTCTTTTAATGATTCAATTCTTTTTACTATTTCTTCTTTTTCAATATTTAAATCTTTTGCTAAGCTTTCTATTTCACTTTCTTCTTTTGGTAAGAATTCATGTAATGGTGGATCTAACAATCTTATAGTAACGGGATTTTCTTTCATTATTTCAAATAAGCTAATAAAATCTGATTTTTGATATGGTAATATTTTGT
>CALVPC010000089.1 GCA_944350405.1 uncultured Bacilli bacterium | reverse complement strand
ATAAAGTAAAATATTTAAGTAACAAAGAATTGAATTTAATGTAGTCTATTAAAAAGACAAGAGTGATAATTTATAATAAATCAAATTATTTAAAGAAAATAAGTACAAGTTAAAAGGCATTTTGATCCGTAATGTCTTTTTGTATGGTATAATGGTGTCAGAACAAATTGGTAAATGATAATTTGAAAGGATAATTTATAATGAATAACAAATATGAATTTTTTATAGCTGGTAGAGCTAGAAATAAAAAAATATTTTAAAGATATGTAATTTATTTGATAAATACAAAATATCTTATTATTGCTTTTTGAAAAATGAGAATGATTGGGGATATGGTAATAAAAATCAAACACCTGAAGAAAAACAAAAAGAATTTGAATCATTAGGATTAAAAAGTGATATTGTTTTAAAACTATTTAATAATGATTTAGAGGGAGAAAAAAAATCAAAAAATTTATTACTTGTTTTACCAGCAGGAAAAGCTGCTCATATTGAAGCAGGAATTGCATATGGACTAGGGAAAAAATGTTATGCAATTGGTGAGTATGAAGCAATAGATACACTATATAATATTTTCGAGGAAATCTTTTTAAATGAAAAAGAATTAGAAGACTTTTTAAAAAACTATAATAATTAAAATTGAGGAGTTGTTTTATGAATGTAAATAAAATAAAAAGAGAGTTAATTAGTCAAAAAAAATCAAAATTTAAAGGTAATATATATCATTATTCACAAGTGAATTTTTCTTATAATTCAAATAAAATAGAGGGTAGTAGACTCACTAGTGAACAAACTGAAGCAATATTTGATACATCTTCTTTTATTACTAAAAGTGATGATTTAATTAAATTAGATGATTTAATTGAATCTAAAAATCATTTTAAATTATTTGATTATATGTTAGATAATGTAGATAAATTATTAACTAAAGATATGATAATTGAAATGAATAAAATATTAAAAAGAAACACGAGTGACGAAGAAAATCCTAGATATAATGTTGGAGGGTTTAAAGTTGTTCCCAACATAATAGGGGTAGTTAATGTTATTAACACTACTGCACCAGAAGATGTAGAAAAAGAAATAGAAAAATTACTAAATGAATATAATTCTAAAACTAATATTACTTTAGAAGATATTATTGATTTTCATTATAAATTTGAGAAAATTCATCCTTTTGGTGATGGAAATGGTCGTGTTGGTAGAATTATAATGTTTAAAGAATGCTTAAGAAGTAGTATAATGCCATTCATAGTATTGGATGACGATAAAGCTTATTATATGAGAGGTTTAAAAGAATATGAAAACGATAAAATGTTCTTAATTGATACTATTAAACATGAACAAGATTTATATGAACAAACATGTAAAGAACTATTAAATTTTGAAATAGAAGAAAATAATTAAAAAATTAAGCATCCTATAAAAAACTAATTTATAAAAAGTAGGATGTTTTTCTATACTTGAATAATAAGTTAGCATAATCGTAAAAAAATAAATTTTTATTTTTAATAATAACAATCTTGAATAGAAAACAAATGTTTAATATAATTATTTTTGAAAGATACTAATAAAAGGGAGGTTTGATGAATATGAAAGAAACACAAACTCATTTAATAAATAAGATATTTAATGATAAGACGATTAGAACAGTGTGGAACAAGGAAGAAGAAAAGTATTATATAAGTGTTATAGATATTGTTACTGCTTTAGTAGATAGTAAGGACCCTAGGCATTATTGGAATTCATTAAAATCAAGGTTAAAAAAAGAAGGAAATGAAACGGTCACAAATTGTGACCAGTTGAAATTAAAAGCTCAAGATGGCAAATATCGTTTGACTGATGTTGTGGATATTGAAGGCATGTTTAGAATAATTGAATCTATTCCTAGTCCTAATGCAGAACCAATGAAATTATGGTTAGCTAGATTAGGTAAAGAAAGAATAGATGAAGTATTTGATCCTTCGATAACTGCTCAAAGAGCAATAGATACATATCGTGCTAAAGGATATGATGAAGATTGGATTATTAAGCGAATTAAAGGAATTCAAGATAGAAAAAAATTAACTGATATATGGAATAGTAATGGAGTAACTGAAGAAGTTGAGTATGCAATACTTACTAATGAAATATACAAAGAGTGGTCTGGGTTTACTGCTAAACAATATAAACAACATAAAGGACTTAGAAAAGAATCTTTAAGAGATAATATGACAGATATTGAAGTTGCCCTTGCTGATTTAGGAGAAATAGCGACTAGAGAACTTGCTATAGAGCATAGACCTTTAGGTTTAGAACAAAATAAAAAAGTAGCTAAAATGGGCGGCCATGCTGCTAAAGTAGCTCGTGCTGATATTGAAAAGAATTTAAGGAGAAGTGTAGTTAGTAAGGATAATGCATTATCGTACAAATATATTGAAGCTGATTTGATGATAGAAAATAAAGAGTAAATGTTATAATATTCCTAGAGGAGTATTATGGAAATAATTAAAAGTTTTATTGAAAGTATTATAAATATATATTCAAATCATCCCAAGTTGTTATTAGAGACAATTATTTTAATAGCTCTATGTGTGTTATTAAAAATATATTATCCTAAGTTTAGAGGATTTATGGGCGAGTTTTGGGTAAAATTAGAACTGAGTAAATTACCCAAAGATAAATATTTTGTATTTAATGATATTATGATAAAAGATGAAAAAGGTACTCATCAAATTGATCATATAGTTTTATCAAAATTTGGTATTTTTGTAATAGAAACGAAAAACTATTATGGTTTTATTAAAGGAAAAGAATTTGATAATAAATGGATCCAATATTTAGGTAAAAATAAAAATTATTTTGTAAATCCAATTCATCAAAACTATGGTCATATAAAATCTTTGTCAAATTTACTTGAATTAGAAGATAAATATTTTATTTCAGTTATATGCTTTTCTAATCATGCAAAAATAGATGTTAAAAGTAGTAGTATAGTTACGCAAGTTAATGATTTAGAAAATGAAATTTTAAAATATAAAGTATTACTTATTAATAATGATATAAAGGAATTATCAAATATTATTATATCTAATAATATTAAAGATAAAACATTAAGAAAACAGCATGTGAAAAATATTCGCATTAAAATTAATAATAATAGAGCATTAGAAAATAATATGATATGCCCAAAATGTGGTAATAAATTAGTTGAACGAAATGGTAAGTATGGCAAATTTATTGGTTGCTCTAATTATCCAAAGTGTAAATACATAAAAAATAATATAACAAAAGCTGGCAAGGACACGTTTGCCCAATAAGAACTAGAATCATCAACCATCATGTATTTAAACATACTTACCAACCAAACTATACATGCTGTGAAGAAAACGTATGTGAACATGTACAATGTGGTTCTTGTTGCAATTTCTAAAAAAGACGAAAGTCTTTTTTTTTAATGTGTTATAATATTAATAGGTGATTATTTTG
>CALVPC010000088.1 GCA_944350405.1 uncultured Bacilli bacterium | reverse complement strand
GCTTCAGTTACTGATATTGTAATTATAATTGTTTCTGCAGAAGATGGAGTAAAACCTCAGACTGTTGAAGCTATTGATCATGCTAAAGCTGCTGGTGTTCCTATAATAGTTGCTATAAATAAAATGGATTTACCTAATGCTAATCCTGATAAAGTACTTACTGAGATTTCTGAGTGTGGTCTTACTCCTGAAGAATGGGGTGGAGATACTTTAGTAAATAGAATATCTGCTAAGACTAAGATGGGTATTGATGAACTTTTAGATAATATTTTATTAGTGGCAGATATGGAAGAGTTAAAGGCTAATCCTAATCGTTATGCTACTGGATCAGTTATTGAGGCTAGACTTGATAAAAATGTTGGAACAATAGCAACATTACTTATTCAAAATGGAACATTACGACTTGGCGATCCTGTTGTAGTGGGAGTAAATCATGGTAAAGTTAGAACATTAAAAAATGATAAGGGTGAAGATATTGCTATGGCTGGTCCTAGTACTCCTGTTGAAATTACTGGACTTAATGATCTTCCAGTCGCAGGGGATCGTTTTATGGCTTTTGAAACTGAAAAAGAAGCTAGACATGTTTCTGATGAAAGAAAGTTAAGAGCTAAAGAAGCAGATTCTAATAGATCAGGAATGACACTTGAAGATTTGTTTAGTAAAGTAAAAGAAGGGGCCAAAAAAGTAAGTGTTGTTTTAAAAACAGATGTAAAAGGTAGTGAAGAAGCAATAAAACAATCACTTTCTAAGATTGATTTTCATGATGTTAAGGTTGATGTTATTAGAAGTGGTGTTGGTACTATTACAGAAAGTGATGTAGTACTTGCTAATGCTTCTAATGCTATAATAATAGGATTTAATGTAAGACCTAGTAGTAAGACAGCTCTTCTTGCTAAAGAATATGGTGTAGATATAAGATTACATAATGTAATATATAAAATAGTGGAAGAGTTAGAAGATGCTATACTTGGTATGTTAGATCCAGAATATGAAGAAAAGATTTTGGGTGAAGCTGAAGTAAGACAATTATTTAAATTTTCTAAAGTAGGAACTATTGCTGGTTGTTATGTCTTAGATGGTGTTATTAAAAATGATGATAAGGCTAGAGTTATTCGTGATGGAATTGTTATATATGATGGAAAAATTGGTTCTTTACAAAGAGGTAAAGATAAAGTAAATGAAGTTAAAAAAGGAATAGAGTGTGGGCTTACAATAGAAAACTTTAGTGATATTAAAGAACAAGATATAATTGAAGCTTATACAATGGAGGAAATAAAAAGATGAAAACTTTAAAGTCTAAAAAGACAGGAAGCTTAATTGCTCGTGAGATAAGTAATATAATTTTAGAAGATATAAAAGATCCAGATATTAAATTTGTTACGATAACTAGTTGTGATGTTTCTAATGATTTATCTTATGCTAAAGTATATTTTACTTGTTTAAATAGAGAATATAAAGATATATCTTTAGAAGCTCTTAATAGAGCAGCTAATTATATTGAACTTGAACTATCTAAGAGAATAGAAATTAGAAAGATGCCACAAATTAGTTTTTACTATGATACTTCAATAGAATATGGAGAAAAAATAGATGCAAAATTAAAAGAGTTAAAGGAAGAAGATAGATAGCCTTTAACTTTTTTATATTATTTCAAAAGTAGAATTATTTATAAATTTTATATTTTCTGTATATGTTAATTTTTTTGATAAAAGAAATAATGCTTCGTCTTTGCCTTTGCATTCTAACATGATATCTAATGAAGAAGTATATTTTTTAAATATATTAAGCATTTTTACAAAACTTTTATAGTCTATAAAGACGCTATGACTTCTAAAATCTTTTTTACTTTTGGGAGAAGAAAAGTGTATTTTTGGAGGTAATTTAGTATATTTCCAAGTATTAATTATTCTTGGTATGTAATCTTGTAATTTTTCTTTATTGTTATTACATCAATAGTGCTGACAATCTAATACCATTGGTATTATTCGTTCTTAACAAATTTGTAATACATCTGTTATATTATAAATTTTATCATCGTTTTCTAATATTATTATTTCTTTTAAACATTGATCTAATTTAGAAAAGTTATGTTTAAATCTAGCTATAGATTTTTCTTTATTTTCATATTTTCCTCCGACATGGAGAATTATTTTACTTTCGATATTCATGGCTTTAAATAATGAATAGTTAAATTTTAATATTTCAATACTATTTTTGGTTATTTCTTTATTATTACTATTTAAAATACAATATTGATTGGGATGTATGTCTACTCTCATATTACTTTTTTTATATATGTTCCTATTTCTTTCCATTTTTTTATATATGGTTTTATATAATCTAAGTTTATTTCTTTTATAGTTGCTAGAGGTATTATAGTATGAGACATGCGATAAAAGCAAATGTCATTATCTTTGTTGAATTTTAATATTTCAAGAAGAGTATTAAGATTTTGATCTATAATTTTACTTAGTTTTTCGCTTCCTTCTTTTTCTTTTAATTTTTTATAAGATGAATATGTTATAGTGTGCATTTTAGCATTTATAGATAATGGTCCATCGACATATCCTAGTCTAAATTTCATAGTATCACCACTAGTAGTATGCTTTATTATATTTATTCTATAATAAAAAAATTAATAGTTTATGATCTATTAATTTTTAATTTCTTTTAGAACTTCTTCAAAATTATTTTTATTATCTTTGTCTTTTTTATATACAGGTACTATATGTAAGTGATAATGTGGTACGTCTTGAATAATTCCATTATTTTGGACTAATCTTATTCCATCTGGGTTTAGATTAGTTTTTATTTTATCAAAGATTATTTTTCCTGTTTCGTTTACATTTTTTATAGTTTCTAGGTCAATATCTTGATAATTTTTAAAATGTTTTTTAGGAATTATTAGAGTATGTCCATAGCTTTCGGGATTAATGTCTAGAAAAGCTAGAGTATGTTCATTTTCATATACTTTATAGGAAGGTATTTCTCCTTTTATAATTTTACAGAATAAACAGTTATCTTTCATATTTTCACCTCTATTTAATTATATAATAAAATAGGTATTTTGAAAATTATTTTGTCATATTTTAATTAAAATGTTTATATTGTTAAAAATAGTATTTAGTGTTAAAATATAGGTGGTGATTTTTATGGACATAGAAATTATAAATTTAACAGTTAAGGCAAAGGAAAAGCTTGTTTTAGATAAATTTAATTTAAAGATAAATAGTGGTGAGGTTCATGTTATTATGGGGCCTAATGGAATGGGTAAATCAACACTTGCTAAGGTTATTATGGCTAGCCCCGAATATGAAATAGTATCTGGGGATATACTCGTAGATGGAAGATCAATACTTAGTCTTACTACGGATGAAAGGGCAAGATTAGGAATTTTTTTATCATTTCAAAATCCTACTTCAGTAGAAGGTGTTACTAATCAAGAATTTCTTAGAATGGCTATTAATTCTAGAAGAGATGATCCTATTGGTCTTTATGAATTTATAAAAGAGCTT
>CALVPC010000087.1 GCA_944350405.1 uncultured Bacilli bacterium | reverse complement strand
CAATCTATTTATGAAATATTAAAAGAAAAAGGCTATAAAGTTATTGGAGATGTTCATTTAGGAGATATTGGTCTTCAAATGGGACAAGTTATTTATGGATTAAAAGAAAGAAATTTAAAGCCAGAAGATATTACAATAGATATTCTTCAAGATATATATCCTAAGATGTCTGCACTTTGTAAAAGTGATGATAAAGTAGGGGAAGAGTGCAGGAGAATTACAAAAGAACTTCAAGATGGTAATCCAGAGTATGAAGCTTATTTTAAAGTTATGTATAATGTATCACTTGATGATATTAAAAGAATTTATAACTATTTAGGTGTTTATTTTGATTATTGGTATGGGGAAAGAGATAGTTATAAATATATGGATGATTTAATGACATTTTTAGATAGTAAAGGTGTAGTTGAAATAGATGATGGTGCTAAGGTTATTAGAGTAGCTAAAGATGATGATAAAAAGGAAATGCCTCCGCTTATTCTTCAAGGTAAAAGTGGTGCTTATCTTTATGCTACTAGTGATATGGCTACTATTTATCAGAGAATGAAAGATTTTAATCCTGATTATATTTTATATGTTGTAGATGATAGACAAAGACTTCATTTTGAACAAGTATTTCGTGCATGTAAAAGAAGTGGTCTTACTAAAGATGCTATTTTAGAACATAATTATTTTGGAACAATTAATGGACCAGATGGTAAGCCATTTAAGACTAGAAGTGGTGAGACTTTAAGACTTGATATGTTAATTGAAGAGACTAAAGAAATTTTTATTTCTAAGAAAGAATCTAATAAAAATATGAAAGAAGAAGATATTGATATAATAGTTAATTCAATACTTAAATTTGCTGATTTACAAAATAATCGTGAGAAGAATTATATATTTGATATTGATAAATTTGCAGATGTTAATGGTAAAACAGGACCTTATATTTTATATACAGCAGTTAGAATTAGAAAGATAGTTGAAAATTATAAAAATAAAATAAAATTAAGTAATAAAATATATAATGAAAATGATAGAGATTTAAGACTAAAATTACTTGAAGTTAATGATATTGTTACTCGTGCTTGTAACGAGAGAATGCCGCATTATATAGCAGATTATTTATATGATTTAGCTGTGCTTACTAATACTTTTTATCAAAATAATAATATTATGAAACTTCAAGATATGAATAATAAAGAAGATTGGATTAGTTTGCTTTCATATATTTATGATGTTATTGAAAAATTACTTAGTTTACTTGTAATAAAAATTCCAAGTGAGATGTAGATGAAAAAAGAAGCTATTTTTACTATAGCTTCTTTACTTTTATATTTGTATTTGAAAATAGTTTTTCAATATTATCTTTATCTTTCTCTATTTTTATTTTGTATATTATTTCTTCTTTAAAAATTTTATCAATTATATCTATATTTTTGGTAAGGGTATTTAATAATTTTAATTTATCATAAGTAGTTGTTAATTCATAAGTATTATATATTATATATTTTTCTGTTGTAGTTAGTTTTAAAGCTTCTATACATGCTTTTGAATAAGCTCTTATTAAACCTCCAGCTCCTAGTTTTATTCCTCCGAAATAACGAATTACAATGGCTAAGATATTTATTAAATCGTTTTTTAATATTACTTCCATAATAGGTAGGCCTGCTGTACCTGTTGGTTCACCATCATCATTATATTTTTGTTTATTATTTATTCTCCAAGCATATGTAAGATGTGTATAATCTTTAAAATCTTTTTTGGCATTTTCTATATGCATTTTTATTTCTTCTTCTTTTTCTACTTTGTATAAAAGACAAATGAATTTAGAATTTTTTATAATAATTTCATTTGAAATAGAATTAGTAATGGTTTTCATAATATCACCAGTTTAATTATAATATTTTAGAACTTATTTTACAAGAATTTTACTTTTTAGTATAATATAAATAGAATTACTTATATTTTTGGAAAGGAGGATTATTATGCTAAGTGAGAAGTTAAAACTTATTCCAGAAGTTCCTGGTTGTTATTTAATGAAAGATGAAAATGGTCATGTCATTTATGTAGGTAAAGCTAAAAATTTAAAAAGAAGAGTTAATTCATACTTTAATAAAGTACAAACTGGAAAGACTTATGTATTAGTACAAAATATAAAAGATTTTGAATATATAATTACTAATACTGAAACAGAGTCTTTAATTTTAGAAATAAATTTAATAAAGAAATATAATCCAAAATATAATATTTTACTTAAAGATGATAAGACATATCCTTATATAGTTCTTACTAATGATAAGTATCCTACTTTAAAAATAGTTAGAAGTAAAGTTAGAAAAAAAATAAAAGGTAAAGTTTTTGGACCGTTTCCTAATGTAATGAGTGCTAGAAGTACTGTTAATTTAATTAATAGAATGTATCCACTTCGAAAATGTGATAATTATAAAAAAGATTTGTGTCTTTATTATCATATTCATGAATGTTTAGGATATTGTAAATTAGATATTGATCAAAATATAGTTAATGATATGGTTAAAGATATTACTAGAATCCTTAATGGTGATTATAAGTTTATTACTAAAAAGTTGGAAGAAGAAATGAATAAGGCTAGTGAGGATTTAAATTATGAAAAAGCGTTAGAACTTAAAGAGCAAATTAAGGATATAGAGCATACTATTAGTAAGCAGATAATAGTTTCTAATGTTAAATATAATTTTGATGTTTTTGGATACTATGAAGAAAATGGTTTTCTTGTTATAGATGTTATGTTTGTTAGAGATGGAGTAGTAGTTGGAAGGGTTCATAGAATTATTAAAGATTGTGTAGATTTACATGATACATATATTAGATTTATAATTGATTTTTATGATAAATATAGTTTACCTAAAAAGATTATAGTAAATGAAATAGAAGATGTTAATAGTTTAAGTGAAGTATTAGGAGTAGAGGTATTAGTCCCTAAAAAAGGTGATATAAAGAAAATACTTGATATGACTAATTTAAATGCAGAGATAATTAGTAAAGAAAGTTTAGAAAAAATAAAAAGAGATGATAAAATAAGATTAGAATCTATTGAAGATTTGAAAAACATGCTTGGTCTTAAAAAATTAGAAAGAATAGAGCTTTTTGATAATTCTCATCTTTTTGGGACATATTATGTCGGAGCAATGGTAGTATTTAGAGATTTTCTTCCGGATAAGAATGAATATAGAAAATATAAAATAGATGCTAATGTAAAAGATGATTTAAGTGCTATGCGAGAAGTTATTTATAGAAGATATTATAGAGCACTTTTAGAAAAAAGTGAACTTCCAGACTTAATAATAGTAGATGGCGGAGAGACTCAACTTAATGCTACTAAAGAAGTAATTGATAGTTTAAATCTTAATATATGTGTAATTGGGCTTAAAAAGAATGATAAGCATAAGACTTCAAAATTAGTTCTTTCTAATTTAGAAGAAGTAGAAATCAAAAATAGTAATTTATTCGTATATTTATATAAAATGCAAGAAGAAGTTCATAGATTTGCTATTACATATCATAGAAATATTAAGAATAAAGGTATGCTTAGAAGTATGTTAGAGGAAGTTCCAGGTATAGGAGAAAAAAGAAGAAAAGAATTACTTAAAAAATT
>CALVPC010000086.1 GCA_944350405.1 uncultured Bacilli bacterium | reverse complement strand
TGAGCATAATCATCGACTAAAACTACATCACCAATCACTTCTTCACTAAATCTTCTTTTTGCCCCATGAAATTCATCCAAATACTTAGTAATATCTTCAAGTGATACTCCCATCATATAAGAAACATAAATACATGCTAAAGCATTTTCTATCATATGTTTACCAAAAATATTAATATTAAAGCTTCCATAAAATTTTTCATCAATATAAACATCAAAACTGCTTCCATCACTTCTAAGTTCTTTTATTACACCACGTACATCATTATTCTCATTAAAACCATAATATACTATTTTATCAGATTTTAACTTTCTAACATTATCATTATCGCCACAAGCTATTACTTTTACACTAGTTTGATCAACAAACTTTTGAAAAGTCTCAACAATTTCATCTATATTCTTATAACAATCAACATGATCATAAAAAATATTAGTAATAATGGTATACTTAGGATAATAACTTAAAAAATGTCTTTCGAATTCACAAGATTCTACTACAAAGTTATTAGAATCTTTATCAACAACCCCTGTCCCATCACCAATTAAATAATTAGTTTTAACTGTATTTTTTAAAATATTAGAAAGCATAGCCGTAGTAGTAGTTTTACCATGAGTACCACTTACACATATAGTATCAAACTTTTTAGTAAGTTCTCCAATCATTTCATAATAACCATACATTAAGCATCCTAACTCTTTTGCTTTTTTATATGCATAATGATCCTCATGAATAGCAGCAGTATAAACAAAAATCATATCCTTTTCTAATTTTTCTGCATCTTTATATACAGGGATATTCCTTTTTTCAAGCTCTAAAAGCGTAAAAGAATACACTTTAGCATCATCACAACCTATAACAGTATTACCCATATCATGAAGCATTGATGCAAGTGCAGCCATTCCAGATCCTTCAATTCCTGCAAAAAAATATTTCATACTATCATCCTCTCTAATACAATTATATATTTTTTAATAGTAAAAAACAATAAATAGTAAGTATTTTATAAGAAAAAGTACCATTGGTACTTTAATCAAGCTTTTCTAATTTCTCTAAAGCTTCATCAAAAGTTTTCACACTAATTAAAATAAATTGATATCCCTCTTCATCTTTTATTTTCTTAGCTTCATTATAATTATCAAAAGGAACTATTACAACATCAGCATTTGCTTTATCTGCACCATAAAGTTTTTGTTTAATTCCTCCGATAGCACCAACATTACCAAGAGTATCAATAGTACCAGTTCCTACAACTTTTTTACCCTTTGTTATATCTTCACTAACTAATTTATTATAAATAGAAAGGCTAATCATAAGTCCTCCAGAAGGACCAGCTTGATTACCATCAAATAAAAATTCCACTTCTGGATTACTTTCATATTTTATTTCATTTGATAAAACAACCCCCATTTTTACCTCTCCATCTACAATAGATAAAGTACTACTTGTATCAACTAACTCTCCATCTCTATTTACAGTTATATTTACACTTTCTCCTTCACTTTTATCATTAATTACATTAACAATATCATCATAACTAGTAATATTTTTATCATCAACACTTACAATTTTATCTCCCACTTCTAAATTAGTCTTAGCAACTTTATCAATATATAAAACAATAAAATCACTAGATGCTATTCTAACATCTTTACCAGCTTTTTCAAATGCTACCTTAGTCGCCGCATCAAGAGAACTAGTAAAATAAAGTCTTTCCCTATAATCATAATCCTCCACATCTTCGTTTTCTAAAGTAACATCTTCTATCTTTTCTCTTTCAAATGAAGGTATTACATAAGAAAGTAAATAAGTAAGTACAATACCTCTTCCTTCTCTAACATAAAGAGCTTCCAAAGAGCCATCTGAGCTATATGAATTATCTATCTTTATATTATCATCTATCTCTATAGTTCCTCCACCCATTTTAATATAATAAGGCACAGGAATAACAAGACATACAGCAATAATTATAGGCAAAAAAAATGATATAACCCTTTTAGGATCTTTAAAAAACATAATAAGTTTATCTTTAACGCTAATTTTTTCTTCTATCATATTTACCTCTCCAATATAATTATAACAAGAAACAAGGTGAAATATGAAGAGAAAATTATATTCTATAACAATTATTTTTATAATAATACTCTTAATTATTAGTATTTTCACAAATTCCAATATTTTAACATCTACAATATCTTTTAGTACTAATCTCTTTATAAAAAATATTTTTCCTTCATTATTCCCCATGTTTGTTATATCTAAAATATTAGTAGAAATAGAATTACCAAAAGTATTAGGCAATATTTTTAAAAAACCTATGAACTTTCTTTTTAAAACTAAAGGAGAAGGTGCCTTTATTTTCTTTATGAGTATGATAACAGGTTTCCCCAGTAGTGCAAAATATATAGATGACATGCTTGATAAAAAAATGATAACTATTAAAGATAGTGAAAAAATTTTAATGTTTACCTTCTTTTCTAATCCATTATTTATAGTAAATACAGTAGGTAACATATTTTTTAATAATATAAGTTTTGGATTTGCTATACTTATATGTCATATATTAGGAAATATCATTATTGGACTATTATTTAGAAACTATAATAAAAATGTCTTAACAAATGATAATAGTACAAAACTAAGTCTTAAATATATGCATAATAAAATAAACGATATTAATATATTTAAACTACTATTTGATAGTATTAAAGACTCATTAGATATTCTTATTAATATATTTGGTATTGTAACCTTTATATTAATAATTATAAATTTATTATTTCATAATCCTAACAGCATAATAACTATTCTTTCATCTGGTATTGCAGAAATGACAACAGGATTAAAATATTTATCACTATCTAATTTAGATATCAATTTCAAACTCTTAATATCCATGTTTTTTATATCATTCGGAGGATTATCTGTACATTTTCAAATTATGAGTATTCTAAATAAAAGAAAGGTAAAATATTTACCTTTCTTAATAGCTAGAATATTACATGGAATTATAAGTGTACTTCTATTAAATATATTTATGAAAATGGGTATACTATTTTAAATCCATAATTTTTATCGCCATCTATAATATAAAATGGATAATTAATTATAAATAAACCATCATCAGTACTAAAATATATTCTATCATCTTCACTAACTTCATAAATAACCTCTTGACTAGAAGAATCTATTTCCTCTACATCTCTAATTTCTACATAATTATCATTAGGAACTCTCTCATATATACCATCATATAAAACACCATTAACTTTTAAACTATCAAGACTATTATTTTTATCTCCTTTATTAAGTGCTATTACATGTTTTGCTAAAGTATTACCATCAACATAATAATACACTGCACAAGGGAAAATATTATTACAAAAATCTTGTCCATTAAGTTCATCTATTGTAACTTCATCAACTTTACCATTTACAGTAAAAACATACCTATTACCATTAAATGTACAATTTCCTCCAGAAATACTTTTACAAGACCAGTTACTACTACTAGTATTTTTAATAGCTATAACACTAGGTTTAGCAGTAACTAAATCATAATGTATAGTATTATTAGTCGTTGAAGAAAACTCATTTAATTCTTTTGCAACTTCTCTATTATTCACTTCAAATCTTATCTCGATAATGAGGTTATATAATCCAACTACAATAACAAGAAGTAGTGAAAAAGTTACTATAAGTTCCACTAATGTCATTCCTTTATTATTTAACTTCATAATATCCTCCTAACATTTTACCAATAAGGATCATAATTAGTAAGATT
>CALVPC010000085.1 GCA_944350405.1 uncultured Bacilli bacterium | reverse complement strand
GACCAAAAAACAAATATAGCTAATATAATTAGAAATAAAATAAAATAAAAGTTCTATATAAAACATATAGAACTTTTCAGACTATTGACAAAATTTCACTTTGTCAACAGTCTGAGAAAGATAAAAAATCTTTCTAAAAACTACTATTTTATTTCAACAATTGTAACTCCTTGATTAAATATATCAATTCTATATTCCTTAACTAATTTATTATTTTTTAAAAATTTATGTATTTCCGATTTTAAAATACCCTCTCCAATACCATGAACTATTTTTATAAGTTTATTACCCATCTTTAAATTTTCTTTAATAAAAGAGTCAGCAAGTATTACAGCACTAAATCTATCTTGTCCATGTAAATCAAGCTCTGGAAGATTATTAAATAACATATAATTTTCAATCATATTATTTAAATTATCACTTCTTTCTTCCTTTTCTTAATATTGTCATATTTTCTAATAACATGAACTTTACCATCTTTTAAACTTTTCTTTACATTAATTATTCTTTGATTAGTTGATCCTCTAAACATTAAATTTAAGCTTTTATTCTCTAACTCAAACTTACCATCAACTAAAACATCTACATAATTAAGTAAATTTTTCATTTCTTCTATTTTTATTAAATCTTCAAATAAGAAACCTGTATAAGCCCATACATTAAGTCCTATACTCTTAGCAAATTTAGCTATTTCTTTGCAAGGCTCTGCTTGAAAGAATGGGTCTCCCCCCGATAAAGTAATCCCATCTTGAAACTTCAATTTTTTTAATTCTTCTTTTATTTCTTCAACATCTTTTAACACACCTTTATTAAAATCATGAGTAGAAGGGTTATGACATCCTTTACAATTATGGGAACAACCTTGTGTCCATATAACTGTTCTTAACCCTTCTCCATCAACAATACTATCAGTTAAAAGATTATTATCCGCAAGTCTAATTTTCATCAACTCTATTATGTTTTACTCTATCTCTTTCTTCAGCGCGCTTACCATTATTAAATCTATCAACAGTTCCAACTAAATATCCTGTAATTCTTCTAATTCTTTCGAATTTAACTCCATCTTTTTCTGTTCTACCACAACCAGGACAAATATCATTTATAACACCAGTAAAGCCACACACAGGATCCCTATCAACTGGATGATTTATAGCACCATATCCAATACCAGATTCTTTCATTTGTCTAACAATTTTTTCAAACGCATTTATGTTAGTAGTAGGATCACCATCAAGTTCAACATAAGTAATATGTCCAGCATTAGCAAGTTCGTGGAAAGGAGCTTCTGCCTTTATTTTATTTTCAATATTAATTCTATAATAAACAGGAATATGGAATGAATTAGTATAATATTCTCTATCAGTTACACCTTTTATTTTCCCATAAATTGATCTATCAATAGCAGTAAATCTACCTGATAAACCTTCCGCTGGAGTAGCAAGAAGTGTAAAATTAAGTTTATATTCTTCCGCATACTGATCACACTTATCACGCATAAACTTAATAATTTCATATCCTTTTTCCCAAGCTTTTTTACTTTCACCATGATGTTCCCCAATTAAAGCTTTTAAACATTCTGCAAGACCTATAAATCCTATACTAAGAGTACCATGTTTTAAAACTTTTCTTAATTTATCATCGTTTTTAAGATTCTTAGAATCTATCCAAATACCTTGACCAAGTAAAAATGGAAAATTATATATCTTTTTATTACATTGAATTTTAAATCTCTCAAGTAATTGATCTTTAACTAAATCCATAAGAGAAGTAAGTTCTTCATAAAAACCATCAAAATCTGGTTTATTATTATTTAAAATACCATGTTTAATACCAAGTCTTACTAAGTTAATAGAAGTAAATGACAAATTACCTCTTCCAGGAGTAATAGCTTTATTTGGATCAACAACATTAGCCATAACCCTAGTTCTACATCCCATATATCCTACTTCAGTTCTATAATCATTTGGATCATAAAATTTCTTGTTAAAAGGTGCATCAATAAATGAAAAATTAGGAAATAATCTTTTAGCAGAAACTTTACATGCTAAATGAAATAAATCATAATTTGGATCTTTAGGATTATAATTAACCCCTTCTTTTACTTTGAAAATAGATACAGGGAATATTGGAGTTTCTCCCTTTCCAAGACCAGCTTCTGTAGCAAGTAAAAGATTTTTAATTACCATTCTTCCTTCACTTGAAGTATCCGTACCAAAATTTATTGAGGAAAATGGAACTTGAGCCCCCGCACGAGAATGCATCGTATTTAAATTATGTATAAATCCTTCCATAGCTTGATATGTAAGTCTATCTGTTTTTTCAAGTGCTTTTTTATTTGCTAAACGAAAAATCTTTAATACTCTTTCTTCATCTTTAGCATAAACATCTAAATTACTAATATCATAATCTATTGTAGTAATTTTATCGATATCTTTTTTTATCTTATCAAATTTTATAAAGTTAAGAAATCCTTCTAATTCTAAAAAATCATAAATAGCTTGCTTAAGTTCTTTCTTATAAGTTTTAATAACTCCTGGAGCCATATAATAATCAAAAGCTGGTATAGATTGTCCACCATGTTGATCATTTTGATTAGCTTGAATTGCAATCGCAGCAAGTGCAGCATAAGACATAATACTATTTGGTGTTCTTAAAAAACCATGTCCTGTTGAAAAACCATCTTTATATAATTCATTTAAATCTATTTGACAACAAGTAGTAGTACCCATAGGTAAAAAATCCATATCATGAATATGAATAAAACCACTATCATGAGCCTCTGCAAATTCACTTTTCATTTTATAACATTTTGCAAACTCTTTAGATAATGTACTACCAAATTGAAGCATAGTCCCCATAGCAGTATCACCATCAACATTAGCATTTTCACGCTTAGCATCGACATTTTTTGCATCTTCCATACCAAGAGCTTCAATAGCCTTTAAAAACTTATGCTCTTTTGCCTTAAATACTTCTCTAGACTTATTTCTTAATTTTCTATAATTAGAAAAATTATTATATACATCCATATATTCATATTTTTGTAATTTTTCTTCAATTAAATCTTGAATATCTTCAATCTTAATTGACTTCGAGTCTTTATATCTTTTAGCAATTTCCTTTAAGACTGCTTCATATACTTTATCGATATCTTTGCTAGTGTATGGGGAATTTTCTACACTATCAAATCCTTTCTTAATTGCTATAGCAATCTTTCCTTCCTCGAAACTCTTCTTTTTTCCATCTCTTTTTATGACTGCTAGTTCATCTAGCTTTTCATCTAAAGTGATCATTAATATTACCTCCTTATTATCTTTTAATAGTTTCTAATTTGATATTACTCTTCGAAATATTAAAAGTCAATAAGTAATTTAATGATTTTTTAAATAAAAAAAAGAGTATAGTAAACTATAAATCTTTTACAACGTTTTTAATAAAAATATATCCCCATAAAAATGTCAAAATAGTTGTAAATACATTTACAAAATTAAAAATAAAATTATCAATATGTAAAATAGCTATAACAATTGAACAAAGAATTAATGCAACAATTAAAACCTTAGCTTTTTCATTATATTTCTTCATAAACACATAAAAAATCTTACAAAATAAATATAAACCAATTAAAACAAATAATATAAATAATAATATAAAACCAAAACTATTTAAATGAAAACCCATCAAAGTTGAATCTAATATAAGTGAAAAGCCAGGAAGAAACATTATAAATCCAAAGGCTAATCCCAAAACAATAGAGCTAATAAAATTATTAGAAATAGTAAATAATACTTTATCATAAAGAAAATAATACATTA
>CALVPC010000084.1 GCA_944350405.1 uncultured Bacilli bacterium | reverse complement strand
AAGAAAATTTTTTTCGATATATTTAGCTGAATGAACAAAAGATAAAACATCATTTCCAAATATTTGAATACTAATAGGACGCTCTTCTTCATTAAAGTTAATTAAATCTATTGTTTTTTTACTACCATATTTTATTCCCATAGCACTAATCATTTCAGAATAAATAAGACCTGCTCCCATTTCTTTTATAATAGTTCTAAAGCTAATATTAGAAACTCCAGCCATCGGAGCAAACACAATCCTATTATTTATTTTTACTTTTCCTATATAAAAAGCCATAAAATTATCACTACTTTCTAACATATACTTTCATTTAAAACTATAAAAACAAAATAATCATATTATTAACAACAACTTATAAAAAATAATTATTTTCTTTCTTCAAAATATATAAATAATATTTATTAATATAATAAATACTTTACATTTATTAAAATATACTCCAAAAGACAGGGGTATTATATCACACCACAAAAAAAAGAGCAAATTAGTCTTTAATTTGTTCTTCTAACTCCTCTTTAGTCATTTTAGAATAACCTTTTATCCCTTTTTCTTTTGCCATTTCTTTAAGTTCACTCAAAGTATACTCTTCTTTTTCTTCACTTTCAAAAGGCATATGACCATTATCAATTAAATAATCAATTTGTTCTTTAGTAAGTGTTTCATATTTAACTAAATTATCTGCAATAAGATCAACTAGTTCTTTATTTTCTTTTAATACTTCTTCTGTTTTCTTATAACATTCATCAATAATTTTCCTTATTTGTTGATCAATTTCAAAAGCAATTTTATCTGAAAAATTACGTGATTTGTTATAATCTCTACCTAAGAAAACACTAGATTCACTTTGTTCAAGCTGAACTGGTCCCAGGTCACTCATACCATATTCACAAACCATAGCACGAGCAATTTTAGTCGCACGTTCAATATCATTTTGTGCACCAGTTGTTATATCATCAAAAGTAAGTTGTTCAGATACACGTCCTGCTAAAAGTGTACATATCGTTTCTAAAAGTTCATTTTTAGTTGTATGCATCTTTTCATCTTCACTTTGAATATTAGTATAACCCCCAGCCATACCACGTGGAATAATAGTAACTTTTTGAACAACATTAGATTTCTCAAGCTTCATACCTACTACAACATGTCCCGCTTCATGATATGCTGTAACTTGTTTATCATGCTCACTGACCTTTCTACTTTTCTTAGCTGGACCCATTAAAACTCTATCGTGAGCTTCATCAATTTCATTCATTGTAATTTCATGTTTATTACGTCTTACAGCAAGAAGGGCTGCTTCATTAAGTAAATTTTCCAAATCTGCCCCACTAAAACCAGAAGTTCTTTTTGCCAAATATTTTAAAGTAACATCTGAAGCTAATACTTTATTTTTAGCATGAACTTTAAGAATAGCCTCTCTTTCAGAAACATCTGGTAAAGATACAGTAACTTGTCTATCAAACCTACCAGGTCTTAAAAGTGCAGGATCAAGAACATCAGGTCTATTAGTCGCAGCAATAATTATAATTCCTTCATTAGTGCCAAAGCCATCCATTTCAGTAAGAAGTTGATTTAAAGTTTGTTCTCTTTCATCATGCCCTCCACCAAGACCAGTACCTCTTTGACGACCAACTGCATCAATTTCATCTATAAATATTAAACATGGTGCAGTTTGTTTAGCTTGTTTAAACATATCACGAACACGACTTGCTCCAACTCCAACAAAAAGTTCAACAAAGTCTGATCCACTTATATAATAAAATGGAACATTCGCCTCCCCAGCAACTGCACGAGCAAGAAGGGTCTTACCAGTACCAGGAGGCCCCACTAAAAGAACTCCTTTAGGTATTCTTGCTCCTAATTTTTGAAACTTCTTAGGATTTTTTAAGAAATCAATAAGTTCCTTAACCTCATACTTTTCCTCAACTAAACCTGCTACATCATCAAACGTAACTTTATTTTTATCAGAATTAAGCTTAGCTTTACTTTTACCAAAATCAAAAGATTTATTAGCACCTCCAACTTGTCTAGTTAGAAAATAAAAAGCAAAACCAATTAATAAAACAAAAGGTAAAAAGTTAAGAATTATAGTTATAATTGAAGATGTTTCTGGATCCTTATTAACAACTACTTCCAAATCACTATCTTGTTCTGCTACAGAAAGTATTTCAGCAACAACACTATCAGAATAAGGAGCTTTTAAACTAAAACTCTCATTTTCTGCATAACCTTCTAATTTACCTGTAATATTATAAATTGAAGAAGATTGTTTAGGTGTAATAGAAAGTTCTGTAACATTACCATCGTTCAAATTACTCATAAATTCATTATAAGTAAGTATATTTTCTTTATTTCCTAAAGAATTAACAAGTAAAAATACAACTAAAAAGAATATTAATATAAATCCATAGGAAATATAATTTTTCTTATTATCTCTTTTGTTCATAAATACCTCCATTTAATAATACTTAAGTATTATATCACAATTTTCATTTTTTGAAACATCAAATTTAGATTTTTTAAGTCCTGGTATCCATACTATAGTGTCCTTAGAATCAACAACAATTGGCCACAAATCCCTTTTTTGTACAGGCACTTTAGAATCAATAAAAATATCTTTTACTTTCTTAGTACCTTCAAGGCCTTTAATAACTATTTTATCGCCAGATTTTCTAGTCCTAGCAATAAGGGGTAATGTTATATCATTACTATTAAGTCTACAATAATTATTACTATTATTTTCAGCATAATCTATAACTTTTATTATCTTATTGTTAGGTAAACTAACATAATCCTTAATTTCAATCTCATATTTATCAATTTGTTCAGTTTCTCTTTGAATCATAACATAATTATAATTTTTAACAGCCTTAACATTATTAGGCAAATAAACACAACTATTAGATTTATTAGACTTAATTAAATTTATAATCAAATCTGTATGAATATCATTAATAAGAATCATGTCATCTTGATAAAATTTTTCTAACAATAAATTTATAACCTTAATCTGAATAACATCATCTAGTTTTAAAAATTTATCAATCACTAATTTATCATCTTCATATAAAGTATCATTAATTTTCTCTATTTGTTTATTTATATAATTATCATACATTAAAAGAGTCTTACTATATTTATAAAATTTTTTATGAACTAAAGGATCTTCTTTCTTTAAAAAAGGTAGTACAACCTTTCTATATCTATTTCTAGTATGAATATCTAAAAAATTAGTCTCATCAATTACATATTCAATATTATGATTTTTATTATATTCTAATATCTGATCCTTAGTAACAAAAATAAGTGGTCTAACTATTTTATAAAATTTTTTATCTACAACTGTTTTAAAACCAGCATAACCAGATAAATTTGATCCTCGAACAATCTTCATCAAAATTGTTTCCATTAAATCATCACCATGATGAGCAGTCATTAAGTACTTAGCCCCATACTTTTTAACAAGTTCCTCGAAAAACTTATATCTTATATTCCTTGCTTCATTCTCAAAATTATCATCACCATAATTATTTATACACATGTTCTCAAAAATAATATCGTGACTAGAACAAAATCTTTCCATCCAGTGCATTTCTTCATCACTTTCTAATCTAACTTTATGATTAACATGAGCGCATACAATATTAATATTCTTACTATCTCTAAAAGATAACAACATATGCATAAGAGCCATAGAATCAGGCCCTCCAGAACATCCTAAAATAATTACATCATCTTTATTAAGTAAATCATCTAAATACTTAAATGACTCATTCACTACAACATCACCCACTAATTTTTTATAATATACTAAATTTATTAATA
>CALVPC010000083.1 GCA_944350405.1 uncultured Bacilli bacterium | reverse complement strand
GAATGCTTAAATTTTGCCAAAGAAATAAAGTTTTCAAAAATTCACGTTTTTCCATATTCCAAAAGAAATGGTACAAAGGCAGCTAGAATGAGTGGGCATATAGATGGAATAACTAAGAAAAAACGAACCAAAGAATTGTTAGAATTATCTGAAGAATTAGAGCAAAATTATTATAAAAGCTTTATAGGCAAAAAAGAAAAAATTCTTATAGAAGAAAATAAACAAAATTATTCTTATGGCCATACAACCAACTATCTTTATTTAAAATTAAAAGGAAATTACAAGAAAAATGAAATATATGATATAACTGTAAAAGAAGATATGTTTGACAAAATAACAATTGAAATATAACTATTAATTATGTTATTATAATACTAGGAGGGTAATTATGGATAAAGAAGTAATGGAAGCAGTACAAAAACATTATAATAAGATTCAGCAAGAAAAAAGACAACAAAAAATAGATGAACAATTTTTGAAAGATTATGAAATATATAATGAGCAACAAGAAACAAGATTTAAAGCTAAAGTAGAAGCAAAACAAAAAGAAACAATTAAACAAAGACTAATTGCCATAGCAGTAGCAGTAGCAATATTAGCTGGAGCAGGAGTCTATGCAGTAGATAAAACAGGTATTTATAGAGGCGCTGATAATGATACATATAAAGAACAAGAAAATACATCTTGCTATGAAGGATTTATTGAATATGTAAATGAAATGAGGGATTTAGGTATAACAATACCAATAACTGAAGAATCTTATAAAGAATATATAGAATATGTAAGAACAGAACCAAGTAATGATACAGTTGATAGAGGTAGTAGATAATGGATAATATAATAGTATTAAATGGTAAACAATTTTTAATAGTCAACGAAATTGAAGTTCATGGCATGCATTATATTTATGCAGGATCTTTAGAGGATGAAAAATATGTTTTGCTAATTGAACGTGAAAAAGATGGAATAAAGACAGTACAAAGTGTAACAGATGAAGAAGAATTTGAATTAGTCATGAGTATGATTGCTAAGGAAAACAATTGATGTTTTTCTTTTTTTTTGATATAATTTACGAGAACTGAGGTGATTATATGTTTGTAGATGAAGTAAATATTAAAGTAGTTGCAGGATCTGGAGGAGATGGATGTACTGCTTTTAGAAGAGAAAAATATGTAGAACTAGGCGGACCATTCGGAGGAAATGGTGGAAGAGGATCTAATATAATATTTAAAGTAGATGAAGGATTAAGAACATTAATAGATTTAAGATACAATAAAATTATTAAAGGATCGCGTGGTGAAAATGGTGAAGGAAAAAATAAAAATGGTAAAAGAGCTAAAGATGTAATTATTAAAGTACCGCCTGGAACAGTAGTAAAAGATAACGATACAAATCTTGTAATATGTGATTTAAAAAACCATGATGAAGAATTTATTGTAGCAAAAGGTGGAAGAGGAGGAAGAGGAAATACAGCCTTTAAAACTCATAGCAATCCTGCACCAAATTTTTCTGAAAAAGGTGAACCAGGCGAAGAACGATATTTAAAAGTAGAACTAAAACTTCTAGCAGATGTTGGATTAGTTGGACTTCCTAGTGTAGGCAAAAGCACAATTTTATCAAAAATATCCAGATCAAAGCCCAAAATAGCAGCTTATCACTTCACAACAATAAATCCCAATTTAGGAGTAGTAAAAGTAAAAGATGGACGAAGCTATACAGTTGCAGACTTACCAGGACTTATAAAAGGAGCTTCATTAGGGGCAGGATTAGGTGATAAATTTTTAAAACATATTGAAAGAACTCGAGTAATTGCCCATGTAATAGATATGTCTGCAATAGAAGGAAGAAATCCAATCGATGACTATAGAGTAATATGTAAAGAATTAAATGATTTTGATCCAAAAATATTAAAAAAAGAACATATCATAATAGCAAATAAAATGGATATGCCACAAGCTAAAGAAAATTTAGAAAAATTTAAAGAAGAAGTAAAAGATATAAAAATCTTTGAAGTATCAGCAATTAATGAAGAAGGACTAGATGATGTCTTAACTTACATAGCAGACCTTTTAGACAAAATAAAACAAGTCCCACTAGAAGAAGATGAAGACTTTGAAAATTATGTTCTATATAAGTATAAAAAAGAAGAACCATTTGAAATAGTAAAAGAAAAAGATGCCTTTGTCATTAAAGGAAAAGAAATAGAAAAACTATTTAGAATGACTAAATTTAACTCAGATGAAGCAATACTACGTTTTGCTAAAAAACTAACAAGAATGGGAATAGATGAAAAATTAGAACAACTTGGAGCTAAACAAGGGGATATTGTTAAAATATTAGATTTTGAATTTGAATATAGAAACTAAAAGAACATTTAACCAAATGTTCTTTTAACTTGTTCTTAACCTGTAAACATTTATACTAGGATAAGAAAATAATCTAAAATCATAAATACTAGAACCAACACCACCAGAAACATATAGTAAAGTATCATTTACTTTATAATTAGAATCATAATACTTTTTAGCTCCTTCTGGTAAAAAAAATGGTTTAATTTTAGGAAATCTTACTTGCCCATTGTGAGAATGACCAGCTAACACTAAATCTATATTATAATCATTAACAAACTCATCTAAATAATCTGGTTCATGCATTAAAACTATTTTATAATCAATATTGCTAACTGAATCTCTATCTAAAATATCTACTCTTGGATCACCATATGTAATATTATCTATACCATAAATAAGAATAGGATTATTTGTCTCGTTATAAATAGTATCATAATTATTCTTTAAAAGCATGAATTCAGAATTATATAAAATATTTTCATAACTATCGTTATAAAAATCATGATTACCAACAATAGCATATTTTCCAAGCTTACTTTCTATTTTTGACAAACAAAGAGTAATAAGCTCTATATCCTCTTTAGAAGCATTATAATTATTATCAATTAAATCTCCAGTAAAAACTACAATATCTGGATTATAACTATTAATTCTATCAACGAGCTTATTAAGCCTTTTATCATTATATCTAGTGCCATAATGAATATCAGAAAAATGAACGATTTTCACTCCATTAAAGCTATCCGGAATTTTATTAGTTACAATTGAATATTCATTGATTTTTAAAATATTAACTTCTACAAACATCCCCCAAATAATAGTAATAACAATAATTGTTAAAATAAATAATAAAAGCTTCATCAAAAATTTCTTTTTTTTAGGATTCTTCTTTACTTTTTTTCTTAACTGTTCATTTTTTTCATATCTAGATACCAATTAAATCACCCCCGACGACATTAAAGAAATAGAAATTAAAATGGTATTATGAATAAAATGAAACGTAATTGAAGAAAAAATATTGTTAGTTTTCACATACATATAAGCAAAAACAGCTCCAAAAGATCCATAAGGTATAATATAAAGAAGTCCTAATGAATTAAGATTTGTTAAATTATGTACTAGTCCAAATAATAATCCAGAAAAAATAATAAACAAAACATCATTATTAAACGCTTTTCTAAGAGCTTTTCTAAAAATAATTTCTTCTACAAAAGGAGCAAATATACATGAAGAAAAAGCAATATATAAAGGCATAATAGTAAGTGCACTTTGTATAGCAGCCTCATTATCAGCAGTAGAAGGATAAATCAGTTGAATGATGATGTTACTAGTCATCATAATTAAAAGTCCAAATATCCAGCATTTAAAACCAAATCCAAAGTAATCTTTAAAGTTCTTAAAATATTTAATTAATTCTCTGTTCAATTCTTTTCTAAATATAATATATAAAATAAGCATAAAGCTTAAATCAATTAGTATAAAACTAATAGTTTGATATTTATTATTTAGTGACGCTATATCAATTCCTATTTCTTTAAA
>CALVPC010000082.1 GCA_944350405.1 uncultured Bacilli bacterium | reverse complement strand
ATAAGTAATTTAAGTAATTATAATTTATATAGTAAAGTAAATAGTCATACAGAGAATAGTTTAGAGATAAAAGATAGATATAAAATAAGAGTATGGATAGATGAAGGAGCGGAGGCTTCCTATGATTGGAGTACTCAAAATAATTTATATTATAATTTTAAGATAGGAGTTACATCAAGTGAATATGATCCAGTTGGTTCAGAGGTATTAATATCTAAAGTGTGGTCTGATGGATTAGAGAAAATATCACATACTGGGGATAGTACATTACAATCACCATTTGATCAAGATACAGAAGAGTATAGGTATAGAGGAGCAAATCCAGATAACTATGTAAGTTTTAATAATGAGTTATGGAGGATAATAGGAGTGTTTCCTGTAGATGATGGAACTGGCAATATAGAAAACAGGATAAAAATAATAAGAAATGAATCTATTGGAGTAATGGCATGGAACGATTGTGTAAGTTCTGATGGTAATGTGTGTGACGATACTGGTAAACTCACTAATAATTGGGGATATGCCTCTTTAAATACATATTTAAATGGGGAATACTATAATAGTTTAACACTAGATGCACAAAATATGGTAGGTAGTTCTAAATATTATTTAGGTAGTGCTATATATAGATTAATGATTGCTGCTAATGCTTCTGAAAGGTATAAATTTGAAAGGAAGATAAGTGGAAGTGATTATTATTATGGAGATAATCCAAATAGTGTAGTATCTAAAATAGGAATTATGTATGTTAGTGATTATATGTATGCAGCAACTGGGTGTGATGATAAAACTGGATATGTTAGTAGTGGTGATGATATAAGATTATGTAAAGATGATAATTTTTTATATTTGAATATTTACGAATGGACTATTATGCCTTATGGTAAGACAACTGATGGTTTGTGGAATGCTATGCATATTAATCCTACCGGTTATATCACTAATCATAGAGTTAATGATCTTAGTTCTAGTTCAGAAAACGTAAGGCCTGTTTTGTATCTTTTGCCTAATGTTAAAATTCTCTCTGGAGATGGTACAATAGATAATCCTTATGTTTTAGGTATTTAATGTGATTTATTTAGTAAAAGTTTTCTTATTATAAGAGAACTTTTATTTATTTTTCACAATATTATTATTTAATTTTTAAAATTTTCTTTTAAAATCAAATCTTGACATATAATAAAATATGAGTTATAAATTATTAGACAAGGAGTGATTTTGTGAAAAATTTAGTTATAGTGGAATCTCCTAGTAAAAGTAAAACTATTGAAAAATATTTAGGCAAAGATTATAAAGTTGTTTCATCAAAGGGACATATTAGGGATCTTACTACAACTGGTAAATTTGGTTTAGGAGTAGATGTTGATAATGGTTTTAAACGTAATTATGCTCCAATTAAAGGGAACAAGAGTGTTATTTCTGAACTTAAGAAATTGGGTAAAGAGTCAGATAAGATATATCTTGCTTCCGATCCAGATCGTGAGGGTGAAGCTATTGCTTGGCATTTAAAAGATGCAATGGGTTTAAAAGATGATAATTATGATAGAGTTGTTTTTAATGAAATAACTAAAGATAAAGTTTTAGAAGCTTTTAAACATCCTAGAAAAATAGATGATAGATTAGTTAAGTCACAAGAAACTAGAAGAATTTTAGATAGAATTATTGGGTTCCGTCTTTCTAAGCTTATGCAAAGCAAAACTGGTGGAAAAAGTGCTGGTAGAGTTCAGTCAGTAGCACTTAAACTTATTGTAGATAGAGAAAGAGAAATTGAAAGTTTTGTTCCTGAAGAATATTATACTATTACAGCTTTTTTTGATGATTTTGAATCTGAGCTTTTTGGATATAAGGATGATAATCTAGAAATAAAATCTTTGGAAGAAAAAGATAAAATAATGGATAGTTTGTCTAAAGATTTTGTTATTTTATCAATTGAAAAGAAAGATAAGAATAAAAAAGCAAAAGCTCCTTTTACTACTTCGACTCTTCAACAAGAAGCATCTAATAAATTAGGATTTTCAGGTAAAAAAACTATGAATATAGCACAAAAGTTATATGAAGGAATTGATATTGGTGATGAGACTACAGGGCTTATTACTTATATGAGAACAGATTCTATTAGACTTAGTGATGAATTTATAAAAAGTTGTTATTTGTATATAGATAAAACTTATGGAAAAGATTATGTAGGATATGTTAAAACTAGTAAGAAAAATGAAAATGTTCAAGACGCTCATGAAGGTATTAGACCTACTAATATAAATAATACTCCAGAGAAGTTAAAGCCTTATTTATCTAATGATGAATATAAATTATATAAAATGATATATATAAGAGCACTTGCTTCTTTGATGAAAGATGCTAAGATGAAAACTACTACTATTATATTAGATAATAATGATTATAAATTTAAAACAACTGGTAGTGTTATTACTTTTGATGGATATTTAAAGATATATAGTGATTATGAAACTAATGAAGATAAAATACTTCCTGATTTAGAAAGTAAAATAAATACTGTAATTGTTAGTAATGATATAGTTGCGGAACAACATTTTACTAAACCAAAGTCTAGATATACTGAAGCTAAGCTTATAAAAGAACTTGAGGAACTTGGTATTGGTAGACCTTCAACTTATGTTAAAATAATTGATACTTTAAAAGAAAGGGATTATATAAGACTAGAAAATAAAAAATTTTTTCCTACTGATATGGGAATTATTACTACTGATAAATTACAAGAGTTTTTTTCAAATATTATAAATGTTGAATATACTAGAGATATGGAAGAAGATTTAGATAAAATTGCTGATGGTGATAAAGTTTGGAATGTGGTATTAGAAAATTTTTATGGTGATTTTGAAAAATTAGTTGGTGAAGCTTTTAAAGAAATGAAAAAGGAAGCTCCAGAAGAGACTGGGGAAAAGTGTCCAGAATGTGGTAATCCTTTAGTTATTAGAAAAGGAAAATATGGTGAGTTTGTAGCGTGTTCTAATTATCCAGAATGTAAATATATTAAAAAAGAAGAAAAGAAACAGATTGAGATTATGAAATGTCCTAATTGTGATGGAATGATAGTAGAAAAGAAAACTAAAAAAGGGAAAGTTTTTTATGGATGTAATAATTTTCCAAAATGTAAAATAGCTTTTTGGGATAAACCTACTTTAAAAAAGTGCCCAAAGTGTAATAGTATTTTATTAGAAAAAAATGATAAACTTATTTGTTCTAGTTGTGATTATAAAGAATAGGTTGACAAAATAAATTAAAATTGTTATTATTTATACTAACTTATGGTGATAAAAAAAGAAGTAGTGAATTAACTGTTTAAGTGAGTTTGGGATAGTGGGAACCAAATAATAAGTGTTTCATGAACGCGTTTTTTTAGTAAGGTCGCTTTAATTAGCGTTAACAATAGAGTGCATAGAATTCTATGAAGTAAGGTGGTATCGCGATTTATTCGTCCTTGTTTTATAGAATTTTTGTATTTTTGGGAGGAATAAATTATGATAGAAAAGTTAGAAAAAGTATTATCAAGTGCATTTAAAAAATTAGGTTATGATGAAAAATTTGTTAAAATAAGTTTGTCTAATAGACCTGAACTTTGTGATTATCAAATTAATAGTGTTTTTCAAATTGCTAAAGAATTACATAAGAATCCTATAGATATTGGAGAAAAATTAGTAGAAGAAATAAATAATATTAGTGATTTTAATGATTATTTTTCAGAAGTAACATTTGTTAAGCCAGGTTTTATTAATATTAAAATTAGTGATAAGTTTATATTAAATGAATTTAATAACATGGTAAAACAAGGTAATTATGGAATAGAAAAACTAAAAGAAGCTAAAACTTGTGTAATAGATTATGGTGGACCAAATATAGCTAAGCCTTTACATGTTGGGCATATTAGACCAGCGATTATAGGGCAATCTATTTATGAAATATTAAAAGAAAAAGGCTATAAAGTTATTGGAGATGTTCATTTAGGAGATATTGGTCTTCA
>CALVPC010000081.1 GCA_944350405.1 uncultured Bacilli bacterium | reverse complement strand
CCATAAGGAACATATCCCAAATTAATATCAGTAGAACCAGTTTTATAATCAATAATTGCTATATTAGTAACATCATTCTTTTTTTCATAAACAATTTTATCAATAAAACCTTTAAAAACAATTGAAAAATCAGTATTCTTTTTTATTTCAATTTTTTCTTCAAAAAGCATATCATTAAGATTAGAATTACTCATATGTTCTAAAATAATATAAACCACGAACTGAATATCTTTTTTTAAATTTTGAATAAAAAATTCTTCTTTCTTATCAATAACTCTATCATTTTTTAAAATAAATTCATCAATCAAACTATCAACATCTTTTGCTTTACTAAGTACGTTTTCTAATACATAATGAACTAAACTACCCACATATGCTTCAAACTTTTCTTCATATATATCAAGTTTTAAAACATTAGCAAGATAATATCTAAAAGCACATTTATAATAATTATCCATACTAGAATAAGAAAGTGTTAATTTACTATCTAAATACTCTTTTAATAAATCCTTATTAATAATTTTATATTTATGATCATATTTAGAATATGAAATATCCGAATAATTACTATATAAAAATTTTAAATCTGAAGATATAGATCCAGTTTTAATATAATTATCAAGCATCTTAGATAAACGAATTTTTGTCCCCAAATCACTATAAGAACAATTTAAATCAAACTCTTTCTTATAAACATCAAAATTTAAATCAGAAATCAAATTAGAAGGATAAAAAGTATTAAATGGAGAAGAAATTTTATAAGTAATAATTAAATTTTTAATATTCAAAATATTTTTAATAGAACTTTCTCTTTCCATCTTGTTTAAATATAAACTAGTATCACACAATAAATCATCTTTTAATTTATCAGGAATATAATCCTCATCTTTATACACAGCAGGAATTTTATTTTGATTAAAGTTTAGCATAAAAACATAATCATTAGAAGAAAAAGGATATTCTTTATAATCCACTACTTGAATCATATTTTTAGTTTTAATTTGAGGAAGTAAAGTATTCTTAAATTCATATCTAATCATTTCATTCACAATAACCTCATTATCAAAACCAATATACTTATTAACAATATCTATAATTTTATCTAATATCCTATTATTTTTATATTTAGAAGAAAGTAGATCAACCCTATCTTTAACATCACCATTCATGCTCAAATATTCTTGACAAATAAAAGTAGATATAAGCTTTTCTGAAAAATAATCAATCTTTAAATTATACATTTTAAATAAACTATTTATAATATCTATATAATCATTATCCAAATTAGTTATCTTAATATTAGAAACAGAAACTCCTTTTTCAATTAATTTCAAAATTTCTTTAGCCACAAACTCTACTTCATCATACATACTATTAAATTCTAAAACATCATGCTTATTAATCTCATATTCTTTAGAAATAATTAAAACATCAGTAATATCTTCTAACTTTTTTATAAGATTTATCTCTAACTTAGTAAAATAATTATATTTATAAAAAATTATTTTTTTATTTTTAATATAGTTTAAAAATAAATCATCAAATATTAATAGTTTATTATCTATTAAATCTTTTTTTATATCTTTTAAATTATCTAATTTACTATTATTATAATTCTTCTTAATATCAATATAATATAAATTTTTAAGATATACTAAAGAAGTATCAACATTAACTTTATATTTATTCATTAAATAATAAATAGCATTCTCATCATAAGAAAAATAAAACCTCTTTATAAGTTCTTCCATACTAATAAAATTTATATTATATAACATAGAACTACTATTTAAATCTCTTAATATATTTAATTTATTAAAATAATTTGTAACAATAATCGTATTATTCTCTAACTTATTTATAAAACTCATATACATACTCCCTATAAATATTATAACACGATAAAGAAATAAATTTAATATAATTAATTTACTAATAATACCCACATAAACTTCATAACATAAAAATAAATATTTTAAAATTAAAACTTAAAAAGATATTCTCAATTTAACAAGAATATCTTTTTAAATAATTAAAATTTATATTAAACTATTTATTAGAATAACCACTTAATTGTGACATTCCTCTTTCAACTAAACGCTTTGTAATTTCTCCACCAACTGATCCGTTAGCTCTAGAAGTAGCATCTGGTCCTAAATTAACACCAAATTCTCTAGCTATTTCATATTTCATACTATCAATAGCTTGTTTAGCTCCAGGAACAACTAGTTTTTTATTATTGCTAGCTTGGTTCATCCTTTTTTCACCTCCTATACATTTATAGAATGTGAAAATTTTGTCATTTCATACATTATTTACTATGGTAATTTATTCCTAATTTTAAAAATTATAATAAATCATCAAAATCGCTTTCATCATTAATCTTAATAACTATAGTATTATCAATAGCCTCTTTTATCAAAGAAATATAATCTATTTTACTTTCATAATTAATACATTTATCTAATCTAGGTTTTATAACAGGATGTTTAGGCACAAATATAGTACAACAATCCTCATATGGCAAAATACTAATATCATAAGTATTTATTTTTTTAGCCAAATCTATTATTTCTAATTTATCATAACATGCAACAGGTCTAACAACAGGAATCTTAACAACTTCATTAATAACACACATACTATCAAGTGTCTGACTAGCAACTTGTCCAATAGATTCACCATTAATTAAAATCAAAGAATCATGTTTTTTAGCTATTTCCTCACTTATTCTATACATCATTCTTCTAAGTATTGTAATCATATAATCCGAATTAATTTTATGATATATTTCTTCTTGAAGTTTTGTAATAGGAACTACGTATAAATTAAAAGATGAAGAATACTTTAAAAGTTCTTTAGCTAAACTTATAACTTTATCTCTAGCGTTTAAACTAGTATGAGGAAGCGCTTCAAAATATATTGCATCTATTTTTAAACCTCTTTTTAAAGCTAAATAACCTGCGACTGGAGAATCAATACCACCAGAAAGCATTAAAAGTCCTTTGCCTTGAACTCCAACAGGATATCCACCTAATCCTTTTATTTCACTAAAATAAACATATGTATCATCCTTATCTATCTCAATATGAATATAAATATCAGGGTTATGCACATCAACTTTTATATTTGGAATATTTTTTAAAATATAAGAAGCAATAACTCTATTAAAATCCATACTAGAAATAGGAAATGATTTATCTCTTCTTTTAGATACAACTTTAAAAGTTTTAAAGTTATACTCTTTTAATTTTTTTAAAACTAAATCACAAATCATCTCACTATTAGTATGCGTTTTAAAAACTATATTAAACGCATGAATACCAAAAGTGTTTTTTAAAACACTTATTATCTCATCTTCAAAAACATCTTGATATTCAATATACATTCTAGAATATTCTTTAATAATTTTTGCATCATATTTTTTTATCTTTTCAAAAATATTTTTATACAAAGTATTTATAAAGACTTTCCTATTATCACCCTTAGTAGTAAGTTCACCATATTTAATAAGTATCACAAACAATCACCTCTTGAAAAAAATAAGCTTTAAGCTTATTTTTTCTCATTTTCCTTTGCTAACAATTCAAACACTTTTCTAACTTCAAGTTCATATTTAAGCATTTCAATATCACCATACATATTTAAAAATTCTTCTTTTGAAGTAGCATATCTTTTAGAAAGTGTATCAAGTTCTTCTTCAGCTTCTTCTAAAGAAACCTTAATTCCTTCAAGTTCAATGATTTTATCAATTATTAATCTATAAAGAACATGCTTATTAGCTTCATCTTTCATTTGATCTCTAAGCATTTGCTCATTAGATTTAGTCATCTCATAAAAAACTTCTAAAGAAATACCTTGCATTCTAATTTGTTCTTCGAAATTTCTAACCATATGATTAAGTTCATTTTCTACTAATTCTTCTGGAACTTCTACTTCAGTATTTTTTGCTATCTCCCCAAGCACATCATCCATGAATTTTTCATCAATATCTCTTTCTTTTTGAGA
>CALVPC010000080.1 GCA_944350405.1 uncultured Bacilli bacterium | reverse complement strand
TTGGTGGAGAATAAGGGATTCGAACCCTTGGCCTCCTGCGTGCAAGGCAGGCGCTCTAGCCAGCTGAGCTAATTCCCCAGATAAGCGTTCCTTTAATAGGACACTTTTAATTATACTTCTTTTTTTACTTTTGTCAATATTAAATGCTATCAATATTTATTTTTACATTTTTATTGTCTTTTAGATAGCTACTAGCTTGAACTATTGTTCTTATTGAATTAATTACTTTCCCATTTTTACCTATTACTTTGGGCATATCTTTTTCTGAAATCATAACTTCTAATAAAATTTCTTTATCATTTTCTGTTGGAAATTCTTTTACTGCAACAATATCTTTATCTTCAACTAATGATAAAACAATTTCTTCAGTTAATTTTTGTAATTCCATTATTTACTTTGTCTTTCTTCATGGAATTTTTTCATGATTCCAGCTTTGCTTAATAAATCCCTAGCAGTATCAGTTAAAACAGCACCATTTTTTAGCCATTTTAGAGCTACTTCTTCATTTATTTTTAATTCTGCAGGATCTGTTAATGGGTTATAAAATCCAATTAATTCAAGATATTTTCCATCTCTTGGAGATCTAGAATCTGTTGCTACTATACGATAGCTTGGTCTTTTCTTTGATCCCATTCTTGTTAATCTTATTTTTACTGCCATACTTATTTCTCCTTTCAGTTAATAGTAGTATACACGATAATATTATGATTGTCAACCAAAAAAGTTGACAGTTTTATTTTTTTAGTTATATCATATACATAATTTAATAAATTTTTGATAGTTATCTAGTTTAATTTTTAATATCACTTGGAAAAATATAACTTTTTAAATAATTATAATTACTATTTTGCATTTTCTTACAAATAAAAGACCTATGAAATAAGGCTTATACTTCATAGGTTCTATTTATTTTCGTTTATGAAATCTTCTTTTACTTCATTATCTATTTCATTCATAATTTGTGATTCTTCTTTAGTATCTAAAATTTCTTCCCAATCATCTTCACTATCATCTACAGCTATTCTAACTTTAGCATCACCAACTATTTCTATTCCTAATTCTTTTTCTATATCATATTCTACTAAACCATTTTTGATTTCTACTTTTGTACATGTTGGTCCACTTAAGCATCTTACTATTACTTCATTAGCATTTTCTATATCACTTTCTCTTTTTTTTGCTACGTTTACAAGTTCATCATAAGAAATAGTTTGTTTTGAGACTAATGTTTTTGTATCATTTTCATATGAATACCAAATATTTACATCGCATGTTCCTCTTATTCTGATTTTATCATTTTCTTTGAATCCTTCAAATTTATGATTTATAACCCAACATCCTAATATTGTTGTTGGTGTTTCTTCTGGTGTTAAAGAATAATGATTTGTAAATAGTTTTTTCCCTTTTCCTAATACTGTTTTGGTAACAATTTCTCTATAATTTGCCACTATATCACCCCTCAATTTAATTTATGCTTATAAGGGGTATTTGTTGATAAAAAAAGAATATGTATTTATTATTTTACATATTCTCCGTTTAGACTCCAAGTTTTAGCTTCTAAAATTTTTACATTTATAATTTTTCCAATTAACATTTCGTTTGCTTTTAAGTTAACTAATTTATTTGTTTCTGTGTATCCCATTAAGAATCCTTCTTTATCGCTTTTTCCTTCGACTAAAACTTTTACTATTTTTCCTTCTAGTTTTTTATTATTTTCTAATGCATATTTATTTACTAATTCATTTAGTTTGTATAATCTTTGTTCTTTTTCTTCTTCAGGTGTTTCATCTAGCATTTTTTCTGCTGGGGTTCCTACTCTTTTTGAAAAAATAAAAGTATATGCTAAATCAAATTTACAGGTATTTACTAGTGTTAAAGTATCATTGAAATCACTTTCAGTTTCTCCTGGAAATCCTACAATAATATCTGTTGAAATTGAAACATTTTTAATTTTTTCTTTTATTTTGTTAAATAGTTTTAGATATTCTTCTTTTGTATATCTTCTTCCCATTAGTTTTAATATTTTATTACTACCAGATTGTACTGGTAAATGAATACTTGGCATTATGTTATCGTATTTTGCTATTATTTCTATCATTTCATCTGTAAAATCCCAAGGGTGTGATGTCATAAATCTGATTCTTTCGATACCTGTCTTTGCTACATCTTCAAGCAAATTTGCCATGTTATAGTTTATATTTAAGTCTTTTCCGTAAGCATTTACATTTTGTCCTAATAAAGTTACTTCCTTATATCCGTCTTTTACTAATTCTTTTACTTCATTTATTATTTGCTCTTTATTTCTGCTTCTTTGTTTCCCCCTAGTGTAAGGAACTATACAGTAAGTACAAAATTTATCACATCCATACATTATATTTACAAAGGCTTTATATTTACTTGTTCTTTCTACTGGCATTCCTTCAATAATATCTCCTTCTTGACTTTCTGCCTCTATTTTTAATTTTTTTTCGTTAAATGAATTAACTATAATTTCTCCAAGATTATGTATGTTATGTGTTCCTATAACAAAATCCATCCATTTATATTTTGATAATATTTCTTTTACTACGACTTCTTCTTGGGCCATGCATCCTGCTATTCCTACGACTACATCTTTTTTTGTTTGTTTTAAGTGTTTTATTCTTCCTAGCATGCCAAATACTTTATTGTGAGCATTTTCTCTTATCGAACAAGTATTAAGCATTATTAAATCAGCATCTTCAAAATTTAATACTTCTGTCATACCTAATTCTTTTAAAATGGCTCTCATATTTTCACTATCATGTTCATTCATTTGACATCCATATGTTTTTATATAAAAAGTTTTATCTTTTAAACTATTTTTATATTCATTTTTTAAACTATATTTTTTTACTTCTACTTTATTTTTTGTTCTTTTTTTTGCTTCTTTTAAATTAGGCATATTCATAGTAATCACTTCCCGGTTAAGATTATAAAATAAAAAGATAAATTATTCAATAACTTATCTATTTATTTTCATTTAAAACACCATATATTATATTATCTAAGATTTTTATATTATCTTCTTTTACTAATTTTTTTATTTCTTCAATATTGTTTGCTATTGAATTAATTATTTTATTCACTTTTGGTAACAATTCTTTATCTTTTAAGTTATCTACAATGACTTCTAAGTTATTCATTTTAGAATATACTCCGTAATTGTTACTTTTTATATATGTTTCATATAAATTTTTAAATGATATTAAGTCAATATTATTAAACCTATTATCTTCTAATATTTTTAATGTAGTATATATATATCCATTATTTATAGATATGTCTAGAATTGTTTCACCATTTTTATTTCTAATATTTGGTATAAAATTTTTATTTTTTAATAAGTTTTTTATTATGTCTATTACTTCTAAATACTTTTTAGTTACTAATATATGGGCAAATGTATTTCCATCTATATTTTGATGATTTACATCCCAATCTTTTTTATTCATAAATTTTAATACTAATGAGTAATGGCCTTTTTTTAATAAATATGATAATATGTCTTCTTCTTTGTCATTAGTAATATTTATATTAGTACTTTTCTTCCTTAAAATTTTTTCAACTAATTCTAAATGACCTTCATCTATTAAATTGAAAATCTGGGATGGTTCTTCTTCACATTTTTCAATAGCTTGTTTTTCATCATAAAACATTTTAAAACACTCCTTTTTTCATGTGACAAATAGGTATTTTATCAAAAATAAGAGTGTTTGTCAAATTATGACGAATTTGTTATTTTAAATTTGAAATGTAATTTTTGTATTTTATTTTCTAGTATTATAATTTAAAGAATGTTTCATATAGTTCTTGACATTTTTCTTTATCCATTTCTTTGGTGTTTTTTAAAGAATTAGGTATGTTCAGTTTTTGATATTTTTCAAATCCTAGGTGATGAAATGGTAAAAATTCAATTTTTTCTATATTATTTATTTTTTTTAGATATTTTTTTAATTTTTTTAAGTATTCTATATTGTCATTTATATTCGGAATTATTACTTGTCTTAT
>CALVPC010000079.1 GCA_944350405.1 uncultured Bacilli bacterium | reverse complement strand
TAGTCTGAAATTTTATTTTGACCATAAGATAAGTAATTTATATTTTTTGATATTATTTTTTCAAATGATATATCATCTGCATTTATTATAGCTATTTGATTTTTTTCTAGTAGATCAAATAGTTTTAATTTTGAGTTTAAATAGTTTTCAAATGTTTTATGAATGTTTAAATGATCTCCGGTGACATTAGTTATTATAGTTCTTTTAAATTTTAAGTTTTGACATCTATTATGTAGTAATCCTTCGCTAGATGTTTCCATAACTAAATATTTAATTTTTTCTTTTTTTAAGATGTTAGCATATTTTAATAAGGTATCTATTCCAGGAGTAGTATTTTTTGTTTTTTCACATTTTTCTTTGTGATGAAAGCCATTGGTACCTAGATATGCTGTTTCATAATAGTTATTTAACAATTCTTTTATAATAATAGAAGTTGTTGTTTTTCCATCTGTTCCTGTTACTCCGATTAGATTTAAGTTTTTTAGTGGTTTATCATAGTAAAGATTGTATATATCGAATAATGTATCGTTAGTATTTTTAACTTTGATTAGAGGAATTTTAGTTTTAGTTTTAGGTTCTTCATCTATGATGATTGCACTAGCGTTTTTGATATCTTTTATGTATTTGTGTCTATTATCAAATTCATCATGTGTGCAGATGAAAATATCATTTTTTTTAACATATTTTGAATTTGTTTTTATGTTCATATTACATCATATGCATACTAGTTTGATAGTCATATTCATTTTTGGTATTTACTTTTTGTTCTAATTTAGTTACTTTGTCTTCTAGATTTTTAAGTCTTTCTTCTAGTTCATTTAGCTTATACATAGCATTGTTGTTAGAATTTTCGAATCCTGGCATGTTCATGTTAGGGGCAAATGGTCCAAATCCTGGCATGTTCATATTTGCTCCGAATGGTATTTGATTAGGCATATTTCTCCTCCTTTTTCATTTTTATTGTATGCTACTATTTATTTTATGACTAGGCTATTGTATAATATTAAATGGTGAATTATATGCGTATTAGAAATTTAAAAGAAAAAGATGAAATTTTGAGTAAATCTTTTTATGTTTTAGATAATCGTAAGGCTTATAAAGGTAAGTGGAGAGATATTTTTAAAAATAATAATCCTTTGTGGGTAGAAATAGGTACAGGTAAGTGTAAATTTATATATGAGATGGCAAAAAAATATAAAGATGTTAACTTTGTTGGTATAGAGAAAGTAGATACTGTATTGGCATTAGGTATTAAAGAAATAAATGATTTAGATAAACTTGATAATTTAAGACTTATTAATTATGATGCTAATAATATTGATTTACTATTTAATAAAGAGGTAGAACAATTATTTTTAAATTTTTCTGATCCATGGCCGAAAACAAGACATGAAAAAAGGCGATTAACTAGTTTGGGTTTTTTAAAAAAGTATGATATAATATTTTGTGGAGATAAAATTATTAATTTTAAGACAGATAATAGAGAATTATTTGAATATTCAATTATGTCTTTGACTAATTACGGGTATAAGATTGTAGATATATCATTAGATTTACATAAAAGAGAAGATGTTTATAATGTAATTACTGAATATGAGAAGAAATTTTCTTCTAAAGGTTTTAATATTTATTATTTAAAAGCTATTAAAACTCTTTAAAAAAATTTTATATTTTGTTATAATATAAGAGGTGAATATGAAAAAGTTTATAATTTTATTTATGGGTTTATTTATAGTTACAGGGTGTGTTAATATTAATGATACAGATTATGATGAACTTATAGATATTGTTTTAGAAGGAGAAGATAAGAAAACAAATACTTATTTAGAAGGATATAAGTTGTATTTACCACTACATATGACTCTTATTGGAGATCTTAATAGTAATAATATATTATATTCTGGTGGAGATAAATATTATTTATATGTAGATTTGATTAGTTATTATAATGAGACTGAAAATACTTATAATATAGATCACTCAAGCTATATATATTCTCATCAGATTGATTATAATGATAAAACAGGTTATGTAGTTGTTACTAATTCAAAAGGTGGTTATTTGGTTGAGGTAATGTACAACTATGCAAAAATAGAAGTTATTACTAGTGATGTAAAAAAAGCTATTGTTGATTCATTGATGGTTTTAAAGAATATAAATTATAATTATGAAATCATTGATAGTATGATTGGTACAAATGCTCTTGTATATGATGCTGAAACTTTTACATTACTGGGGCCAAATAATAGTACAGACAATTTTTTAACATATGAAGAAGAATATGGGGTATATGATGAAGACGATTACGAATCTGATGATGTAATCGAAATTGAATCCATAGAGTAGAGGTGTAAGTATGAAATTGTTAGACAAAATTAAAAATGCAATTTTTGAGGATGATGAATTTGAAGAAGAAGTAGAGGTTAAAGATTCTTCTAAAAATAATAATAGTTTAGATGAGGATATTGTTAAAAAAATTGATATCGAAAAAACTATTCCTAAGAGAATTGAAATTAATGAAAAAGAAGAAGTAAAAACTGAAAAACCTCCGATAAAGAGAGAGGCAAGAAGAACTCCGATTATATTTAATGAAGAAGATTTAGTTTTTGATGAACCAAAAAAAGAGATAAGACATGTTCAGCCTGAGAAGGAAGAAGTTAAAAAGCCTTTGTATGGTGGGTATAGAGATGAAAAGACTAAGGGTAAATTTAAACCTTCACCAATTATTTCTCCTGTTTATGGATTAGTTGGGGTTGGACCTGTTTTAGAACATGCTAGAGAAGATATGCAAGAAAAGCATATATTTGTACAAAATAAAAAAGAGGAGATTAGTTTAGATTCTGTTAGACAAAAGGCTTTTGGAGAAAAAATTATAGAGGAAGACGATGATTTAGGGCTTCTTTATGAAATGAGAAAAGAAGATGATACTCCTCCGGCTATATCTAAAATTACTTTAGGAGATGCTGAAGAATATTTTGAAGATTTAGGCCTTGAATATAATATTGATTATAAAGATGATGCTAAAGAAAAAGAACTTAAAAAGAATAGTACAAAGACAAGAACTGCAAAGAATAAGGATTTAGCTGATGCTACATTAGATAATCTTGAAGAATTAACACCTCAAAAAGAAGAAGTAAAGGAAAAAATTCTTGAAAGTACTAAGGAACTTGAAATAACTAAAGAACAGTTGAAGCCTAAGACAGCAAAAGAAATTAAAAAAGTAACAAAAATAGAAGATGCTGATCTTGGTATGAATAGTAGTAGTGATAATGAAGAAGCAGTAGAAAAAAATCTTTACGATTTAATTGATATGATGTATGATTCTAAATAAGGAGGGAAAAAGGTATGGCTAGTTTCAATGATATTTTAGTGACTTTACTTTTGGTACTTGGAGTGGTTTTAATAGTATTTTCTATAATTATAAGCATAAAATTAATATATACTGTTGATAAACTAAATGTTGTTCTTACAGATATAGAAAAGAAGTTAAAAAGTGTTAATGGAATATTTTATGCTATAGATACTGTTACCGATGCAATAGTAAATATTAGTGATAGTTTTGTATCAAAAGCAGTTTTGCTTTTTGAAAAAATATTTAAAAAGAAATAGGAGGGATAATATGAAGAAAAAAACAGTAGGAGCTCTACTTACAGGAGCATTAGTTGGAGTAGGAGTTGGTGTTTTATTTGCACCAAGAAAGGGAAGTGAAACTAGAAAATTAGTTTCTAAAAAAATTGATCAATTATGTAAACAAGTTAAAGAACTTGATTATGAAGAAGTTAAAATTAAAATTGAAGAAAAAATAAATGAAATTAAAGATGATTTAAAGGATCTTGATAAGGAAAAAGTATTAGAAATTGCTAAAGAAAAATCTAAAGTTATTAAAGATAAACTTGATGAGCTTTATACTTATGCTAAGGGAAAAGCAACTCCTGTTATAGAAGATACTATTGAGGATTTAAGAAAAGCTTGCATTAAAGCTACTAAAGAGATAACTAAGAAGTTAGAAGAAAAAGATGTAAAAGAAAGCAAAAAATAATAATTAAAACAAGTATTCATTATAGGTATTGAACTTGTCAATAAAAAGTAGACAGTAAAAAACGATTATTTAAACCCTGATTGAGTC
>CALVPC010000078.1 GCA_944350405.1 uncultured Bacilli bacterium | reverse complement strand
AATATATATGGAGTATATGACATGAGTGGAGGCTCATACGAGTATACAATGTCTAATATAGTAAGTCCAGATGGAAGCACTATGATGAGTGGTAGAATAACAGAATCTGGATATCATTCAGATTATACAGGAATACTACACGATGAAGGAAACTATACATCATATATAGGAACATATGATTATCCAGAAAGTAAATATTATGATAAATATAGTTTTGGATCAGGATACATTGATAGAACAAGAAGTAAACTAGGAGATGCGATAAAAGAAACTTATCAATCAACGTATGGCTGGTATAACGATAGTAGTTATCTGCCACGTAATATGTATCCTTGGAGTGCTCGAGGAGGGCACTTTGATTTAGATAATGCTTCAGGAGTATTTTACTCTAGTAATGCAAGTGGGGGATGGGGAGACGCATTTTCTACTCGCTTTATAATTGCAAATAAAAGAGGTTAGTTTCAAATATAAAACTAACCTCTTATTTTATAAAAATAATAAAATCATAGTAGCAGCAATAAAACAATATATGGCAAAATATATAAGCTTTCCATTTTTTATTATATTTCTAAACCATTTAACAGAAATATATGTGAATATACCAGCAATAAAAGCACTTAGAAGAAAATATAAAATTTGACTAGTAGCAATATTAGAACCAAATAAATCACTAATACCTAAAATAGTCGTAGCGATACTAATAGGTATATATAACATAAAAGAAAAATCAAAAGCCGTAATTCTATCAAGACCTTTATACAAACCTCCAACTATAGTAGAACCACTTCTAGAAATACCAGGTAAAAGTCCTAATACTTGGAAACCTCCGACAGTCATAGCATCACCAATTGTAATATCTTTTTTCTTCTTTTTACCATTTGCTTTTCTAATCCAGAATAGAAATAATCCAGTAACAAATAAAGTTATCCCAATTATTTTGATATTATCATTTAAAGCATCAAATATTCCTAATTTAGAAATAATTAATCCAATAATTCCTGCAGGAATAGTAGCAAGTATAATAAATAGACCATATTTGTAATTCACATAATATTTATCTTCTTTACTTTTTAAATATTTTACAAAATCTCTAATAATTTCTACGATATCATGAAAATATAAAATTATTATTGCTATTAAGCTTCCAAAATTTGTAATGATAGCAAGAAGTTCTGTATTACTTAAAGCAACATCGTTAAACCCTAAAAAATTAACAAGTAAATGATTGGCTATTAATAAATGTCCAGAAGAAGAAACAGGCAAAGCTTCTACTACACCTTGAATAATTCCTAAAATAATATAATAAATAGTTTCCATAACAAACACCTCTTTATATTTTATTCCATTTAAGTATATACTATTTTTGTCTATTTTTAAATAGATTAAAAACAAAAAAATTGTATATACTATTTTTGAGGGATTATTATGGTATATATTTATGACATTTTACTTAATTTTAATAAAAATCTAATAGAATATTTTGAATGGGAAGAAAAAGATAACATAAAGTACATCAAAAAAATAGCACTTTTTAAAGTAAGTGATAAATTAATTAATGATATTGTTTATAAAAATATAACTTTTAGTGATGAATTTATAAATAATATACCTAAATACGAAATGAACGGGAGAATAGATGCTGGTAGTGTTTGTCTTTTTACTAATAGTTTTATAGTAATTGGAGTGCTAATTAAAAATAAAAAACCTATATTAATTTCAAGACTAATATTAGATGAAGAAAAAGAAGTATTAGAAATATCTGATAAAATGGAAACAATTAATATTAACTATGTAGTTGATGGCACAAAAAAAATAGATACAGAAATTATTACTAGAAAAGAAAAAATGATGAAAGAGCAATTATTTAATCAAATAACAAAATTATTAGATAATAAAGATTATGATAAGCTTTTTTATTTGTATTATGAATATACAAATCAAGAAAATAAAAATATAAATTATGTTTATAAATATTTAATAGATAGTTTAAAAAAATTTAACGACAAACATAAACACTTATTTGATATTTTAATGCTATCCGACGTTAAATTTAACAACAATTAAACAGAAAGATAATGCAAAATGTTGCTATTCTTTTTTTTTTAAGTTATAATCAAAATATAAGTATATATAATAGGAGTGGTGATATGTTTAAGGATAAAACAAAGACTATAAGAATGTTATCATTATTAATAATTAATATGGCAGTATTATTCGGAGCAGTAAATGTTAATGCAGCAACAACTATGATGAGTAAATGTAATAATTACACTTATACGACAGCTTATTATAATTTAGTAAAAATGGTTGACTCATCTAATGCTAATACTGAAATTCATTTAATGTACACTACAGATGGAAAATTAGTATATTGCTCAGAACTTGGAAGAGCGCTTTGGCTAACAGGTGATGCCGGACCCATCGGTTCAGCATATATAGTAACAGAAAAAACTGGAGCTTATGAGTTAATGGCAAAAGCATTAGCTTATGGATACAATTCAAACGAAAATGTTGATGCTGGAGGTAATAATCAATGGAATGAACCAGTATCATGTACTGGACAAGAAGAAAGAATAGCTACTCAAATGTTAATTCATATGATAAATAAAGACTATAACGATGGAGGCATTCCTTGGGAAACTTATACCAAAAGTAATATAGAAAATTTCATTGGGTCTGGATCAAGTACGGGAATTTCTAAAATAGCTAGTTATTTTGTAGAAATAAGAGATAACGTTTTAAAAGAATCAAAAACACCAAGTTTTAGTCCAAAAACAGTAGCATTAACATATGATGAAGCTAGTCATACATGGAAAGGAACTACTACAGATACAGCTAAAGTATTACAAGAAGGAGATTGGAAAATAACCAATAGTGGAAGTATAACTGCAACTATTTCAGGAAACACTATTAATTTATCTGATAAAGATGGCACTCCAACAAGTGGAGCTATAACGTTAGGAAGATCAATTTACGATACAGGAACAATCTATAAAAGTAGCTATGATGATAAATATCAAGAAACAATATATTATATATCAGCAGAACCAACTACCAAAACATTACAAATAAATTATACAATGGAACAAGTAGGTAAAGGTAAAATTCAGGTAATGAAAATGGATAAATATAATGGAACACCTATAAGTGGAGTAACATTTGGTATTTATCAAGACAATCAGTGTTCAGTAAAAGCAAAAGATTATTTAGGAAATGAGCTTGCTGATAAAACCACTGAAAAATTAGGAATAGTAAAGTGGGATAACTTATACTATCCATTAGATAATAGCGGACAAAAAATATACTATGTAAAAGAATTATCAGCTCCCGAAGGATATACTGTAGATTCTGATTTGTTAACAGCTTTAAAAGCCAATGGTGGATGTATTCCTATAGAAATTAAACCTGCAAATGAAGATGTTGGAGCAACCAATATTGAAGCACAAACGTTATATAACATACCATATGGTAATATAACCATAATGAAAAGAGATGTAGATACTGATGAAGTAATAGAAGGAGTAGAATTTAGATTATTAAAGCATGTACCAGATGCTGAAAATAATCCAGCCGTAGATATACATGGGAATATAGTAGAAAATGTAGTAACAGGTCCAAATGGAGTAGCAGAATTTAAAGACATACCATATGGAGATTATATATTAGAAGAAGTAAGTACCAATGGTTCATATGAAATTTTAAAAGAACCAATAGAATTCACCCTTAATGAGGAAAATGATGCTTTAAAATTTGAATCACAAGGAACAGAAGCATTACCTGAACAAACTATATATAGAGTTGGTGATATAGATAATGATGGTGCACTACTTGAAAGTGACTTAACATTATTAGAAAATTTCTTAGCAGGAGAAATTAGTCTTACAAAGATTCAAAGACTTGCTGCAGATGTTAATGGCGATAATAAAGTTAATAGCACCGATAAAGATATGATAGAAAAACATATAAATCAAGAAACTCCACTTGAAAATGCTTTAGAAGAAAAAACTTACGAAGAAGAATTTGTTCCGTTAGAAACATATAGAGTAGGAGATCCAACAGATGATGGAAAAATAGATAGTAGTGATGTAACAATAATAGAAGGAATAATTAACGGAGTAATAGAAGAAGTAACAGCAAAACAAAGATATGCCTCAGATGTAAATGGAGATGAACAAGTAACAGAAGTCGATAAAGATT
>CALVPC010000077.1 GCA_944350405.1 uncultured Bacilli bacterium | reverse complement strand
AATCTAATTAAAATCATCACCATTATTACAAATATATCATATTGTTAATGTGATATACTGCCATTTTCAAGCTTCTTTCACATATTATAAATGCTAGATGTATAATATGGAGTGATTTGTATGCAATTAAAAGCAAATGATTATAAGGTTAAAGATATTGTAAGAATAATTCGTGATTGGACTGAGCTTACATAAAAACTAACTATTTCTAGTTAGTATTTATTACTACTCGAAATATAAAAGTTCGAGTTCCCTATTAATCTGGTGCCGATTAACAGAATTGAACTGTTCTCTGATGCTTACCATGCATCTGTTTTACCACTAAACTAAATCGGCTTTTAAACTTTTATAATTATTATAATACTTTTTTATTAATTTTTGAATAAAATAGTATCATATTTTTATTTATAATATATAAAAATATATGGCAAAAAAATGTAATAATGTCCCAAAAATACAGAAAAAGTGAAATATAGAATGTACATATTTTTTCTTTGATCCTAGTCCATAAAAAATAGCACCTAATGAATACATTACTCCCCCTAATATTATAAATAATAGTCCTATGCTACCAATGTTATTTAATAATTCTTTTATATATATTAATACACCCCATCCATTTATTAGATGACATATAACTTCTATTACTTTAACTTTATCAATATTAATAGAAGATGCTACTATTCCTATTATAGTTATAAAGGCAACGATAGAAAAACATACCCAGCCTTGTGCTCCACCTATTCCTATTAATGAAACAGGAATAATAGTTCCAAATACAAGTAAAAAAACATTACAGTGATCTAAAACTCTCATGACTTTTTTTCCTTTACATCTTGGGGAAAGCCCATGATAAATGCAAGACATTGTATAAAGCAAAATCATTGTTGTCCCAAATATTGTTACACTTGTAACTGCTAAGGCTCCATCGCTGCTTGCTTTTATACTTAATAAAACTAATCCTGCTATACTTAAAGCTGCAGCTAATCCATGAGATATAGAGTTAATTAATTCTTCTTGAAGAGAATAATTAGGTATAGAAATTGTTTTAATCATGCATTTATTCCTTTCTAAAAATGAGTATATATTAATTTTTACTATATTATATTTTATATTTTATTCTTTTAGGTGTTTAAATATTCTAATATGAATTATATTTAAAAACTTATATGTTCATCTATTTTCTATTAAGCTTTCATCTTTTGTTAATTCAACATAATTTTGTGATGTGATAATTGGTCTTTTTAATTCATTTTCAATTTCTTGTTTAGCTTTATTTAATACATTCCCAGCTTTATTCATATCTGTTTTTAATTAATTTAGGCCTTTACTATTATTTTTTCTATGAAATTCTACTGCAGTAGCTTCACCAAGATTTGTTAGCGCTAATTCTATATTAGTAATTGAATCTCTTAAATTTTGACTATCGTGTAAACCTTTAATAATTTTATACTCTTTAGCGTTCAAGCCGAATCCCGACTTGTATATCTCATTAGTAAGTATAGCATAATCTTTTCCTATTTCTGCTCCACGTTCTTTCCATTCATCAGTTAAATTATGTCTAGTAGTAATACTACGTTCTCTTTGTTCTATCCAAGCTTTAGAATAACCTTTTTTCTCATAAATTTGTTTCATTCTATCCATTGCTAATTCTGGATTATTTATTTCTTCTATTCTCTCACTACCAACTTTAGCAAGCCATCTCTTAAATGGTTCTGCTTTAGGAGAAGGTATCGATTGAATAATACGCAGTATTCCCTCTGTGTCAGCCATTTGAATTTTTCTTACTTTACCATCAAATGCAACCATTTCAAGTAGGGTACAAATTGTACCCCAGTTGTTTTGTATTTGAATATCTCTTGATTTTAATTTTTTTAAATATTGTTTAGGATCTAATGAATCGGTTAATGCATAGATTACATCTACAATACTAAAATACCATTGTTCATTTTGCCATGTTTTTCTTATTTCTTTTTCTTCAAAAAGCGCCAACTTGTTATTCATTATATCACTCCTTTATTTTAGTAATAGATAGTGTATATCCGAAAGGTTCAAGTATTTTAATTAATGTATTTATTTGCGGATGTTTCTTTCGATTTTCTATTACTGCTATCATTTCCCTTACAACTCCACATTCATCCGCCATTTTTTGTTGACTTAATCCCAACTCATTGCGTAACTTTATAAAATCACAAATCAGATTATATTCTAATTCAATTATACTTTTTTCCTTATCCATTTCATTCATGATTATCACCTGATTAAATTATATCATTAAAGATATTGGTAGTCAATAAGTTACAAATTAATACATATAAAAACTCAAACTTTTATAGTTCGAGTAAAATTCAATCTGGTGCCCTAAGGGAAGAAGTAGAACAACTTCTATGACAAAAGATATAGTTAGTAATAACTATTAACTAGTATAAGTATAACATTTATATAAAATAAAAGCAAGTTAGACGCATCCAACTTGCTCAGGTGTAGTCCGAAGACATTCACCGCCATTCACATTTATAATATACCATAATTAGTAAAATTATGCAATATATTTGCTATTTTTTTATATAATTTCGTAAAGCATTCAATTTTAACTTATTATCTGTGTAAATAACTTGATTATAAATATTAATAGAAATCTTATTTCTAAATTCTTCTGCTAATTTTTCAAAATCATTTATAAATCTATTAATTTCAGTTTTTGGAAGTCCATAACTCTTTAATAAAAATGAAATTAGAATAATATAATCTGTAATAGTATTAAAATCTATATTTTGACTATTGATTTCATTTTCTAAAAATTTACATAATGAACTTGCTACCTTGGTATCTTTGAATCTAACATCAAATACCACATCATTATGAGCAATAGAATTTCTTAATGCCTTTATTAAATACATTATTTTTTCTGGAAATAATGCATTCGTATCATAAGCTTTATTAATATTCATTTGTCTAGCAATTTTTAATCTTACATTTAATTCTAAACTTTTTATTAAATCAGCAAATACACCTAAAGTTATTATTTCAAAAATTCCCCACAATGGCACATAACGATCTTTTGAATAAAAGTGACTAACTATTTTATTCCCATTATTGTAGCATTTTGATAATGAAGAATATATGTTGTTTTGAACTTTAATACGATGTTTCATTTTTTCTTTATATTCATTATCATTTTTATAATTTCTATAATCAGTCATACCATATTCATAAACATCATTAAAATTATCAGTTTTATATTCTTCAACTAAAGTTTGTAAAACACAATTCTTAGAAATAGTTTCTATTTGCATTATTTGTGAATATAATAAACTTTTTAATTTAGTATCAAAATCAACGATAGATACTATTTCATCAAAACTAGTTAATGTTATTCTGTTTTTAGGATTTTTAATATATCTATAACCTTTATAACCATGATAATATCCAATATTTCTTAAATTCTTTTTATCTTTTGAACCATCAATAGAAATATTATGTTGTTCTCTTAAATATTTCATTAATGCATTAGTTGTTTTTACTTTCATAGATATATTTCCTCCTTATTTAAAATAATTAATTTTTAATTTCAGTTTGTACCAAAACTTTCTTTTTAGGTGTAAATTCTAATTCCCATTGTTGTGGTCTTAATTGGTGCATTTGTTTACAGAACTGAATTTCATTCCATATTCTATCAGTTGTTCTTTTATCACCATAAAATTTCAATAGCACCTCATAAGAGTATTCATATAAATCAAATTTTTCAAGTTGGGATACGTGGTTATCTTTAAAGTTTGCTGAATCATTAATGATTCCCCATTCCCATTGTTCTAAATACTCATCATATGTTTCATCATCATACCAAAAATCCATAATCAATTTTTGTTTCTCATCCAAAGACCAATTTGGATTTCTTAAAATATGATATCTAATATCAAATTCTCCTGTTCCATGTGCTTGTGTCGTACTTAATGTAGAAAACATATAGTTCATATATTGTGAACCTGTTTTTTGACCAATTGGATTTATACATCCGTCAATATTAATAAAAGTAGTATTATCATCATTTATACCCATATCATCTAATTTTTTTGAAAACGCTTCTTCACTTTGTTGCCAACGAGTAGTGCCAATTTTATTCATTGCTTCATTTACAGCAAAAGCTTTTTGCTCTTCTGTTAATTTCAAATTGTGATTCCATAGGCTCATTAATAAAAATGAATAACCACCATTTGCAGCTCCATTCATAACTATTCTTGCAATATCTGTATTAATGTAAATAGAATTAATTAAGTTGTTATATGCAACCTCATCTACAGAATCATAATCTATTAACATTGAATCACATATAGTTAAGCCTTTAACTATAACATTTTCATCAAACTTATCTCTTTTGACTTGTACTGCTTCTCTTAAAACTTCTGGATTGCTTTTTATTCTAGACCATATTT
>CALVPC010000076.1 GCA_944350405.1 uncultured Bacilli bacterium | reverse complement strand
GTGGACCCTGTAGGACTCGAACCTACGACCGCCCGGTTATGAGCCGGATGCTCTAACCAACTGAGCTAAGGGTCCATATTTCCATCGCTCTTATATAATAGCACACTTCATTTTACAAAATCAATAGAATTTTTTACTTTTTTTGATTTTTTTATTATTTTAAAGTAAAATAAATTTAGGTGATTTTTTATGAAGTATACTATAATAAATGACAAAGAATACAATATTATTACATATTCTCATTTCATTAATAAATTAAAAGGTTTAATGTTTAGAAAAAAACCAATTACAAATATCTATATGTTCTCACGTTGTAATAGCATACACACTTTTTTCATGAAACAAAATATTGATGTTTGTATTTTAGATAAAAATTACAAAATACTATATTTAGAATCTAATTTAACCAAAAATCAAATAATAAAAAGAAATGGTTATTATACATTAGAAATGCCTCTTAACACAGCAAAACACTTAAAAATAGGAGACATCTTTACAATATATGAACTTGTAAAATAAACTTAGTTATAATTAAATACTAATTAGATAATATATCAGAAACAATATCATCAAAAGATATCATCTCTACATCATACCATCTTATATTATCAAATTGATTATTAAAAAAAGTATATTGTCTTTTAGCATATCTTCTAGAATTCTGTTTAATTTTAGATATTGCTTCCTCTAAAGAACATTTCCCATCAAAATATCTAAATAGTTCCTTATACCCTATCGCAGCATTTAAACTTCTTGAATTAATATTTTTATCATATAAATCTTTTGCTTCTTTTAAAAGACCCTTATTTATCATAATATCTACTCTATCATCAATAATTTTATATAAACTATTTCTATCTCTAGTAAGACCTATGACTTTAAAATCATAAAGTCTTTTATTTTTATTTTCTTTTTTATCAAAAGTATAATCATATAAAAGAGCTTTAATATAAAGGCCTGTACCACCAACTATAATAATATTTCTATTTTTATATTCATCTAATAACCTTCTTCCCTCTTTTTGATAATTAAATACATTAAAGTCTTCAGTAATACTTTTAAAATCAAACAAATAATGAGGAATATTTTCTTTTTCATCATCTGTTATCTTAGCAGTGCCTATATTTAATTCTTTATATATTTGCATACTATCAGCATTTATCACTATTCCATTTAATTTCTTAGCCAGCATAATACTAAGTTTTGTCTTTCCAACTCCAGTTGGTCCTAATATTACATAAATCATAATACACCTCTTAAATATAAACTTCATTACTAAAAATATCTTCATTATTATAACACAGTATAAAAGTAATTACCATAATATAAAATTTCTTATTAAAACATTTTTTCTTGACTTTTAGCATATAAATATATATAATTATTACTGCATATACATTGAAGCAGCAAAATTTTGAATTTTAGAATGTGTTTATTAAAAACGCAAGTAACCTGCTGCTTGGCGAAAGCACATAAATTAAACACCCTTTAAAATTGCAAAATCAATTTCAATGTTTATGAAATAAACTTTGAAAGGAGAAAAAATATGTCAAGATACACAGGACCAAGTTATAAACAAGCTCGTAGAACTGGTATTTCTCTACTTGAAAATGGTAAAGAAATTGCTAGAAAACCATATGGTCCAGGTCAACATGGTCAAGATAGAAAAAGAAGACCTTCAACATACAGTATTCAACTTAAAGCTAAACAACAAGTTAGATTTATGTATGGATTAAATGAAAGACAATTTGCAAAAACTTACCAAGAAGCTGGTAAAATGCAAGGTATTCATGGTGAAAATCTTTTAAAACTTCTTGAATCTAGACTTGATAATTTAGTTTATCGTATGGGATTTGCTCAAACTAGAAGAGCTGCTAGACAACTAGTAAACCATGGACACATAACAGTTAATGGTAAAAAAGTTGATATTCCTTCATACAGATGTAAACCTGGTGATGTAATTGCTTTAAAAGAACAATCAAAAGATCATAAAGCAGTTAAAGAATCATTGTCTAAAGTTCTAAAAAGAGTTGAATTTGTAACTTTTGATGATAATAAACTTACTGGTACTTTTGTTAGATATCCTGAAAGAAATGAACTTAGTCCAGAAATTAACGAATCATTAATTATTGAATACTACAATAGATAATAAAAAAAAACTAGTTAAATGTTAGTTAAAATATAAACTACATTATAAACTAGTTTTTTATTTGCCTAAATATAAATTAATTCTTTCAATTGAAAAAGCATTATTAGATTGTGCAGGAATAAAAACAACATAATCAATATCATATTTATTTACATAATAATCAATACCATTACCTGTATCATTATGCCTATAATCAACAGATACCATAGTATTATAGCTAGGAATTGCTAAAGCTTCTAAAATATTAGTAAATGAAGATCCCACAAACATAATATTTTTACCATCATTATTTGTTTCTATTCTAGTATAAGCCATATCACCACCCATGTAAGCATCCTCATAACTATTTCCAACACCATAAACCTCTTTATCACTTAATTCATCATTCTCATATCTAGTATATTTTATTTCCTGTTTAGGAATTAAATATAATTCTTCTAGAGAAGATTTAACAGATTGACCAAGTTGTCTATTATACGCACCATTTACAATAGTTTTTTCCACATAAAACATTTCATCAAGATCATAAGACTCTGTATTAGTATACTTATTTATCTCTTCATATAACAAATAAGCACACCTAGGAGTAATATGATGATCATTAGAATAATAACAATTATATATATCATTACTAGCAAACACATCATAAGCATCGATAAATATAATATCATTAGAAAGAGTATTCTTAACTATATTAACTTGCCTTTCATATATATCTAAACTAGAATTATAAGTATTAGGAAGATCTTTTGTCATATAAGCATCTTTTCTTGGAATAGATAAAAAGATAAATTTAGCATTTATATCATCAAAAACTTGATTAACTTTTAAAATAGCTTTTTCTAAATTATTATAATATGAAGAACTTGGAATAGTTTGACTAGGAGAATAAAGCTGATTATTATCCCCTATTACAGCATCCCCATAATAACGTTGAAACTGAAACAAAAAGTATCCTTTAATTAATACATTTCTAAGCTCTAATTGATCATTAAAAGCTGTTGTTAAATCATCATAAAATTCCTTACTAGTTAGTGCTTTAAAACTAAATTCAGGAAAAGTTTCTAAATTTCTTCTTTCCAAATCACTAACTTTTTCATTATTAAAAAGTGTAGTTACCATAAAAAACACAATAATGCTAAAAAAACTAACTACAAAAACTATTTTTACTATTTTATTATCTTTCATATATCCCCCTTAAAATCTAAAGTAAATAAATGGATTATAACTAGATTTAGCTAAAAACATTATTGTAATAACAAATAATATAATTAATCCTAAATAATGACAAATATCTAAAAATAATTTAACTTTTTTATTATTTATACTATCAATTTTATCTATTATCTTATAATAAGTTGGAAAAGAAAAAATAATTGCTAATATAAAATATACCCCATAACTTTCCAAATATATTAAAAGCTCATTTATACCATATTCAGTTACATTAAAAGAAAATAACTCTTTAAAAAACATAGTCAAAGTATTTAAATTATCACATCTAAATATTACCCAACCTATAATTACTATAAACATAGTATATATATGAAGTAAAACAGATGGAGTCTTCTTTAAAATCTTTTTTAAAACAAATTTTTCTAATATTAAAAATATAAAATAATAAAGTCCCCAAATAACAAAGTTCCACTCTGCACCATGCCAAAACCCTGTTAAAATCCAAACAACAAATAAATTAAATATTTGTCTTACAATCCCTTTTCTATTACCCCCTAAAGGGCTATATAAATAATCTCTAAACCATGTTGAAAGAGAAATATGCCATCTTCTCCAAAAATCAGTAACACTTTTAGCAATATAAGGAAAATTAAAATTCTCTAAAAATTTAAAACCAAAAATTCTTCCTAAACCTATAGCCATATCAGAATACGCTGAAAAATCAAAATATATTTGAAAAGTATAAGCAAACGCTCCAAGCCATGCTATCGGAGTAGAAAGATTATTTGATGTAAATATAATATCAGCAAGTGCTCCCATTTGATTTGCAATAATAACTTTTTTAGCCAGCCCTAAAATAAATCTTCTTATACCATATACTAAATCATCAAAAGTAGTTTCCCTACTAGTTAATTCCTTTTCTATTGTTTCATATCTAACAATTGGTCCTGCAACTAGCTGAGGAAATAACGAAACATAAAGTAATAAAGTAAAAAAATTCTTTTGAACTTTAACCTTTTCCCTATAAACATCTATAACATAACTCATAGCTTGAAAAGTATAAAATGATATACCTATAGGTAAAACTATATCTGGAATCTTAATATTTAAACTAAATAAATTATTAATATTTTCTAAAAAGAATCCTGTATATTTAAAATAAAATAAAGTAGCTATATTTAAACAAATAGTAATAATTAAAAAAAGCTTTTTATTCTTCTTTTTATCAATTAAAAGTGCTCCAAAATAATCTATTAATACAACAAGCAAAAGCACTAATA
>CALVPC010000075.1 GCA_944350405.1 uncultured Bacilli bacterium | reverse complement strand
AAAATATTAAATACTACATAAATATATATTACTATTATTAATAATATTAATAATAAAATATTTTTAGGTAATGAACCAAGTCCGGATGTTACTAATTTATCATTTTTATCAATACCTTCTTTGTCTGTTGTTAATTCTACTTTTAAATATGGATAAGTATATCCCACTATTGTTCCATGTTTAAAGGATTGTTCTGTTTTAATTCCTACGGATAATTTATTATTTGTATCAGAGTTTGTTATTAATTTTACTGTGCTATAATCTTTAGTTACATTTTGTATTGTTCCTATTAAACCTTTAGAAGTTACTACTAGGCTATCTTTAGTTATTTTATCATTACTACCTTTATCTATTGTAATAGTACTATACCAATACATTTTATTACGACTTATAGTTTTAGCATATATTTTATTATATTCTGTATATAATTTTTTTAATTCTAGTAATTCTTTTAATTCTTTTACTTCTTCTTCTAAATTTTCTTTTTCTTTTTTATCATTTTCTATTATTATCATTTTTTTAGATAACTCTTCATTTTCTTCTAATACATTTTTATAATTAAAAATATTGTATTTATTTATAAAATCAAATGGAACACTTATATAATTTATAAAATTTTTATATGGTGAACTATTTACTATTTTAGACATATTTTTAGTTAAAAAAAAGAACATACTAAAAAATATTAGAAACAAGATTAAGAATTTATAATACCAGTGTAATTTTTTCATATTATATTATTTTTACTCGATTCGTAAAAACTAAAATAACTATTTTCTGAAAAAATTATATGATCTATTACTGGTATTTGATTTATGTTTCCAATTTTTATTAGTGAATTAGTAAGCATTATATCATCACTACTAGGTGTAGGATCTCCACTTGGATGATTATGAATACATACTATAGATGATGCGGATAATTTATAAGCTTCTTTAAATATTTCTCTAGGATGTACGATACTTTTATTTAGTGTTCCCATAAATAATAACTTCCTTTCTATTAATTCTTTTTTGGTATTAAGATATAAACAGTAAAAGTGTTCTTGCTTTAAATTATCAAAAAGGTGTTTATTTGTTTCAAAGATTATTTTAGGAGTAGATAGCTTTATTTTCCTTTCTTCTGTTTGAAAATATAATCTTTTTGATAATTCTGTTACTGCTAAAAGTTCTATTGCTTTGGCTTTTCCTATTCCTTTTATTTTTAATAATCCTTCATAGTTTATTTCTTTTAAATTTTCTATTTTTTCTATTTTGTTTAATATATTTAAAGATAATTCCATTACGTTTTCTTCTTTTGTTCCTGTTTTTAATATTAAGGCTAGTAATTCACTATCAGATAAATTTTCTTTTCCGAATTTTATTAGTTTTTCTCTAGGCAATTCTGTTTTTGGTAATTGTTTAAGTTTCATTTTCTAAGACCATCTCCTTGTAGTTCGAAATTACTATTTTTTCTATTTCTGCTATGTCACTAGGAGATGCTATGTTAATTATTTTGTCATATTCTCCAAGTATAGATAAAAAGGCATTATTGTCTAATAAATTTTCTTTTACATATATACTATAACCTTGGTCTTCATAATATTCCTTAATTATGGATGCTATTTCCTTATTTTTAGTAATTCCTACATACAGATGATATCCATCATCTTGAGAGATATATAGGTATTTTTGATATTCTGGAAATGCTTCTTCCATTTTGTCTAATGTAGAATAAACTCCGACCTGAAGCATATATACTTTATCTTTTTCATCAAATACAGTAATGCCATTAACTTCATAATTTTGAAAAAATATTTTTCCAAAAAATAATCCCACAACTATTGAAAGTGCAATTGGTATTAAAAATTTATATTTCATGTTATCACCATAATTAGTATATAAAAAGAAAAAATAAAATTTTGTCGAATGATGGATAAATTTATATATTAAAAAGAAGTTATTATTAAATATAACTCCTTTTTATATATATTTTATAGTATCATAAGTATTTTCTAATAATTTTCGTAATTCTTCTTTTGTTATTTCCATCGACATTGTTTCAGAACCAAAAGCTAAAATTAATTTTTCTTCAGCATAAATTTTAGGATCAATAACAATTGTTTTTATTAATCCTTCTTTTAAACCAAAGGGTGTCATACATCCTGGTTTCATTCCTGTAAGATTTATCATTTCATTTTCTGATACTAGATTTATTTTTTCACCTAAAATCTTTTTTAATAGTTTTGAATCCATTCTTTCTGTTGATAATGTAATAAATAAATAATAATTTCCGCTTTTTCCTTTTAAAAATAACGATTTTGTTTCTGTTCCAGTAAGGCCTAATTCTTGATCTACTTTATTTGCTATTTCATAATTTAGTACTGGTTCATGAGTAACAATTCTTGGTTTTAGATGTAATTTTTTTATAATTTGCATGCATTTTTCATTATTTTTATTCAAGTTAATCACCTCAATTAAACAAAAAAAATAAAAAAGTTTATTTTTTATTTTTTAACGCAATTTATTCTTCTAAATAGTTTGCTCCTTTATGTGGCTCTGTTTTTAATAATCCTATGTAATTTTGCTGTCTTAATACTTCATAAACTACTATGGCAACACAATTAGATAGGTTTAAACTTCTAATATCTTTAGTCATAGGGATTCTCATACATTTATCTAAATTATTTTTCAAAATATCTTTTGGTATACCAGATGATTCTTTTCCAAATATTAAATAAATATTTTCATTAGTATTACTATAATCAAATGAAGAATGAGGTTTTTTACCATATCTAGTAAAATAATAATATATACCTTTATTTTTACTTATAAATTCTTCATAATTTTCATATACTTCATAATTTAATTTATCTATGTAATTAGCTCCACTTCTTTTAATACTTTTTTCGTCTAAAGAGAATCCTAGCGGTTTTATTAAATGAAGTTTAGCTCCCACTCCTACACAGGTTCTCATTATATTCCCTGTATTTTGTGGTATCTCTGGCTCATATAAAACTATATTAATCATAATTCATAACCTTCTAAAAATTCATCCACTTGTTCTATAGTTATTTTGTTTTTTGAGTTTGAACTTAATACATCTACTATTTTTCCTTCATTAAATATTAGAAGAGTTGGATATTCATATACTTTTTTTACTAGATTATCACTTTTATAAGTATTATATACTTTGTCTATTAATCCTTCTTCATCACTAGAATATCCTAAGTTTAGATATATTATTTCTTCAGTTAAGTTGTTATCTTTTATGTAATCTGAGAATTTCTTTTCAAAATTTCTGCAAGTGTTTTCACTAGTAGTACACATATACATAATTAAAACATCTCTTTCTGTTAATACCGTATTTAAATTATCATATTTTACTTCGCGTAGTGCAGATGTAATAATAGGAGTATTAGTCTTGGTATCATTATATTGTTTGTACCATGAACATATATATAAGACTCCGATTATGGTAATTATTATAATTATTCCAAGAAATATATAGTTTTTTGCTGGAATTTCTTTTTTATTTTCTTTAGTTTTATTTGCCACTATATCACCTCATTATAATTATATTCTAACATATAAAATTTAATCTGGTAAAGATTTTTATTTTCTTTAATAAAAAAATCTTTTTCTAGCTGCTTTAAAAGCTAAATTTGAGGTTCTTCCATAATACTCTTCTAGTTGTTCTATGTATTCGTATGGATTTTCATTATCTTGTCCTAAATATATTAAAGCAAACTTATCTAATAATTCGTTGCTTACTCCTAAATGAGATAAATACTCTAGATACATATAATAATCAGAAATTTTAAGATCTGTTATTTTATCTTTAAATATATAGTCAAATATCATTACTATATAACAAAAAAGTTCTGTATTTTCATTAATTTCATAAATACCTCCGATAGGATTAGGATTTTGTTTATATTTGGAAATAGCAAAAATAGGAGATCTTTGAGATAAATATTTTGAAGAACTAGCCATATTATTACCTATTTTAAAACTATCTGTGTCTACTACATTAATTTTTGATGTTTTAGTGTTTAAGATAAAATTACTAGTATGTAAATCATTTATATAAATATTTGAAACACTAGTATATTTTCTTACTTTTTTTAATTTTTCTAGTATTTCTCCGACTTCTTTTAGTCTTGCTAATTTTTCTTTTACTGTGAATTCATTTGATGATAAAAAAGTTTTGAAATTAATATTTTCAATATATGGCATAGTAAATCCTGCAATTTGGCCTTTAATGGACACTAATTTATCTGCAAAGATTAATTCTTCCATATTTATTTCTTCTTTTTTATCTATTTCTTCATTTATAGTATATAATTTGTTACTAAATGTTTCTCCCTCATTAATATATAATTTTTTAAATACTTTTTTATTTTTACTCCATTTATCTTTGCTATCAAATATTAATATTTCTGATTCAGTATTTAATATATCATTTGGAAGATTAAGTTTTTGTAGAGATGTTAATTTGGTTTCAGAGATATTTTTAATTTCCATACCTATCCTCACCTTTTCGGGCTTATTATATCATAAATTCTTAATTTTGGCAAATAAAAAGGGTATTTAATTACCCTTTGTTTTTATTTTGTAGATTTTTTTTGAAAGCGCACAATTAATGTGCAATAAGACTTATAATTGTTAAATTGTC
>CALVPC010000074.1 GCA_944350405.1 uncultured Bacilli bacterium | reverse complement strand
ATATTTAACAAAACAGTTTAAAGATAAAATTCCAGATTTTGCTAAAGAGTATTTTCATGATTGTTTCATAAAAAAAGCAACTAAGAAAAATAAAGATTTTATCATAAAATTAAATAACAAAAAAGGTTTAACTCAAGTTACCTCTATAGTATTTAAAGATTTTGAAATAGTTAAACAAGAAAGTAATTTAAAAGACAGAATATGGCTTTATGAAGAAGTCTATAAATTAAATGATCAATACGAATATCATGTATTATTAAGAAATGGAGAATCTTTAGAAGATTTTATAATAAAGTGTTCTAGTATTGAACTAAAATATAATTAGAAAATTAGTTTATAATGTATTCATTAAAAAAAACAAAATTTAATGGAGGAATAAAATATGGGAAAAGATTTAGTTATTATTGCTTGGGGTGATAGTATAGTCTATGGTTGGCATGATAATGAATATGGTGGATGGGTCAATAGACTAAAAATAAAACTATATAATAGAAAAAAAACAAGTTTTATTTTTAATATGGGAATACCAGGTCAGAAATCTTTAGATATTTTGAAAAGATTTGAAGAAGAGTTGAAGAATAGATTTAACAATGAAGATGATTTTAAGTTAATATTTGCATTCGGTATTAAAGATTCCCTTTTATTAAACAAAGATATAAAATATACAGAACAGTTTGAAAAAAATGTAAATGAGATAATTAATAAAGCTCTCAAATACAGTAAAGATATTTGTTTTATTGGGATAATTAAACCAGATTTATCAAAGAGAAAAGAGTATAATTTAGATAATGTATTAAAAATTGATGAAATTATTAAAAGACAATGTCAAACAAATAAAATTAAATATATTGAAATAAAAAACTTATTATCTAAAGATGATTTATATGATGGATTACATCCAAATGCTGTTGGATATGAAAAAATATGTAATAAAATATTAAATAATTTTTAAGGAATATAATTTTTTTGGAAATAGAAATGGATAAATAAGAAAATTTAATATAGCATAACAAAAACGTAATAAATACATAAAAAATCAATACTTAAGAAAGAAATCATAAATAACAAATGATTTTTTTGTTTATATGAAAATATGAAAATATTTATGATATAATAGAAAAAAATTAAAATTTTGGAGGTTTTTATGGTCGTAAATAAAAGTATAGACATTAAAGAACAAGCCAAATTATTTGCAATTAAAGCCCATCAAGGACAAGTTAGAAAAAATGAACCCGACAAACCAATGATCATGCATCCTATAAGCGTTGGAATGTTATTAGAAGAATATGGATATGATAATCACGTAATAGCAGCAGGTTATTTACATGATGTTATTGAAGACACCAAATATACTAAAGAAGACTTAAAAAAAGAATTCGGAGAAGATATCACCAACTTAGTAATAACAGCATCCGAACCAGATAAATCATTATCTTGGGAAGAAAGAAAAAAACATACAATAAAAGAAACAAAAACCTTATCACTTAGAAACAAAGCAGTTATTTGTGCTGATAAAATAAATAATTTAGAAGACTTATATCTAAAATTTGAAAAAAGTGGTAAAAGAGATTTTTCAGCATTTAACAAAGGAGAAGAATATCAAAAATGGTATTATACTAGTATCTATAATAGTCTAATAGAAAATACCAATCCCAATTTACCTATCTTTAAAAGATTAAAAGAAGTTCTTGACCGAGTATTTACTACTCAAGAGAATAAATTTTTACAAGAAATAATTTTCTTTGAAAATAAGGGCTATTATGAAAAACTAAAAAGACTTCATGCTCAAAAACAAGAACTAAAAAGACTAAAAACCATATGCAATCTCTCTAAACCATTTATTATAGAATTCACCGGCACCCCTAGAACAGGAAAAACAACAACTATAAATAATCTTTATGACTTCTTTAAAAAGGGAAGTTTTGATATAGCAATAATCGAAGAATTTACTACTTCAAAGTATTATAAAAATGAATTTAAACAAAAACTAAAAGGTTTAAATCAAGAAGAAGCTAATCTAAAAATTCTAGAAGAAGTAAGAAAACAATTAGAACAAGCTATAACTACTAAAAAAGATATAATTTTAATTGATCGCTCTATAAACGATAGACAAATCTGGAATCATCGAAGATATCAAAACCAAGACATGACCAAAGAAAAATATTTAGAAACGAGAGATAAGTATTCGAAAATATCAAAAGAATTAATCGATTTCTTAGTTATAACTTATGCTGATGCCCTAACATCTTTAAAAAGAGATTATAATAGTAGTTTAGCCTTAGAAGAAAGAAGTTTTTTAAATATAAAAAATATTGAAGAATACAACCAAAGTTTAAAAGCTGTAGAAGACTTATTAGCAAAAAGTGTTGATAACTATTGTTTTATAGATACCACAAATAATAATATGAACGATGTCTCTTTAGAAGTAGCATCAAAAATAATGCCTGCGATAAGAAAAAGATATATTAAAACTTTTAAAGAACAATATAAAGTAAAATGATGCAAAATAAATACCAATTTATATTAAAGATTTTTCGAGATTAAAAAAATATCAAAAAGAAACGATTAGAAAAATAGATTGTTTTATTAATAAACAAAAAAATATTAAATAAATTTTACGAATAGTTATTTTCCTATTCCATAAGGATTTATGATAAATAATTCGTAATTTTTTTATTATCCTTTTATATAAATTAATAAAATTATTTTATTTTTGTCCTATAAATAAAATCTAAAGTCATAAAATTAAATGACTTATTTTTTTATATGAAAGGAGCACACTATGAAATATCAAATTAATATTTTCTATGGCAAAGAGGATATCAATCATATATTTGAGGAAGTAATCTTAAAAGAATTAGAAAAAGAAAATTATAATTTTGATAATTCTAATTTAGTATTAAGCTGTACTAAAAGTTCTCTACCAGAAGGAAGTACAAGTGTTTAACATAGAAAGTACAAATGTAATTAGTGCAGCATTATATATTAGATTATCTAGAGAAGATGATGATAAACTTCTTGAAAGTGAAAGTATAACCAATCAGAAAACTCTTCTAATGCAATATGCACAAGAAAACAATATAAAAATATGTGATATTTACATTGATGATGGCTATTCTGGGACTAATTTTGATAGACCAGCTTTTAAAAGATTAATAAATGATATTGAATTAAAAAAAGTTAATATGGTTATTACCAAGGACATGTCAAGACTTGGCAGAGATTATATAGAAACTGGCAATTTAATTGAAAAATATTTTCCAGAAAAAGGAGTAAGATATATCGCTTTAACCGATAATATTGATACCTATTTAGATAATGGAAGTAGCGATATTGCTCCTTTTAAAGCAATTATGAATGATATGTATGCAAAAGATATATCAAAAAAGATTAGATCTAGCTTAACTGCCAAAATGAAAGAAGGAAAATATGTCGGAGGAAGAGCTCCATACGGATATAAAAAAGATCCTAATAATAAGAATCACTTAATCGTTGATAAAGAACAAGCTCAAGTTGTAAAAACAATTTATAACTTAGCTTTGGAAGGATTAACCTTTTTCAAAATTGCCAAAAAGTTAACTTTAATGAACATTAAAACCCCAGCAGAGTATTATGACTTTAATTGGTGTAACAAATATAATTACAAGTTGGGAAAGTGGCATTCTTCCACAATTAGAGATATTCTTACCAATAAAATATATACAGGAGACTTAGTCCAACATCGAAGAGTAAAAGTAAATTATAAAGTAAAGAAAGTAGTACCAAATAATCAAAATAATTATATTGTAGTAAAAAATACCCACGAAGCAATCATAGATAAAGAAACATTTGCTAAGGTTCAAAAATTAATACCCAAGTCTGTAGGTAGGATTGAAAAGAAAGAACACTATCTTTTAGATGGACTTTTATACTGTGGTGATTGTGGGCACAGAATATCAGTAGGACCCAGAAAAAAATCAAATAATCTCTGCTATACAGTATGTAATTATTATAGAACTTATAGAAAACAAAAACTCTGTACAGGGCATTGCAATAATTATGATAATTTAGAAAAAGAAATTTTAGAAGCACTAAAAAATATTTGTAAAAAGTATATCGACAGAAACAAAATCACAGAAAGTGTAAATAATAAAATTAAAAATAATAAAAATAGTAATATAAATGAAATAAACAATCTTAAAAATAAAATTAGCAATATAAATAAAAGTTTAGATGAAGTATATTTTGACAAGTTAAATAAAGTAATAGATGAAGAAAGATTCTTTAGGATTAAAGAAAAATTAGAAATGAATTTAAAACAGCTACAATCTGAATATAATAATCTAATTAACAAAAAGAAAAAAGAAATTAATTCCATAGAAAAACAACAATCTATTGATAAATATATTGATAATTTTTTAAAACTTAAAAATCCAAGTAGAGATTTAATAGTTAATTTAATTGATAGAATAGAAATATTTGAGAATAAAACAATAAATTTCAATTTAACTTTTAATAATTCTAATAAAAATATGTTATAATTTTCATAGTAGGTGATATTTTGAAGATATATATTATTGGGCCATCAGGCTCGGGAAAAACAACATTATCTAAAAAACTTTCAAACAAATATAGTATAAAATCATACGAGCTAGATTGTATTATATATGATGATAATAATGGGCATGTAAAAAGAAATGAGGAAGAAGTAGAAGCTATCTTTAATAATATAATAAAACAAGATTCTTGGATAATAGAAGATGTAGGTAGAAATAAATTTAATAAAGGACTAGAATATTGTGACATAATTTATTATTTAAAAATATCTAAATTTGTTGTATATGGAAGAGTTATA
>CALVPC010000073.1 GCA_944350405.1 uncultured Bacilli bacterium | reverse complement strand
ATACCAATTTTTGATTTTTTTGAATGTGTCTTTTTTGACTAAGCTATACAGCAAATAAAGGCAAGTTTTTTTAAACATTATAATAAATTAAAGATAAAAACAAGGATTATTATGAACTCATCTTATTAACCCTTGCTTTAATCTTTAATTACACTTTTTTAATACTAGTTTAGGTTCCTTTTTATTTTGGATTCTTTTTTATTTTTCACTACCAACGTTCCTAACTATTCAAAATAATGATTTTATACTTTTTATAAGCGCATCATTATAAGTTGATTTAAAATTTCTAATTATTTTTTCTAAAATATTTAAATTGTTTTAATTTACTATTTTGTGTTATTATCATACTTTTTAGTTATGTCATTTAATAGTTTATCTACTGAATCCGCTTTTTTTAAAATTTCTTTATCTACATTATCTTGTTTATTTAAATAGTTATGTATAACATCAAAATATTCTTTTGTATCTATTGCTAAATGCCTTTTTTGTTCTATTATGTATAACATTCTTTTCCGTTCCTCTCTATAATCATCAATAACTTTATCAAACATTTCGTATGAAACAATTATGTTTTCTTCCCCATATTTTATTGTTTCATCAGAATAACCTACTAATTTAGCAATTGTTTTAAAATCTAAATCTAAATATTTTTCAAAGCCTTTTAAAGTTAATAAAGCTGGCTTCATTCTAACCCCATTTTCTATATTATTTATTTCAGTATGACTAACATCACATAATTTTGCTAATTCTCTTGCAGAAATACCTTTTTTCTTTCTGGCTTCCTTTATCATTGTGGATAAATCAGTATTTTTTGACATACAAATCACTCCTTACAAAATAGATTATAACATACTTTAAAAATTTTTAAAAGTTTTTCGCGGAAACTAGTTGACATTTTTGTTTTTGTATAGTATTATGGTTTTGTTGGAAACTTGTTTCCAGTAATATTTTAGAGAAAGGAGGTGCAAAATGTCCTACATGGAATTATATAGTATTATTTCAAAACCTTGGGCAAGTATTAATGAAATTAAGTTAATTGCTAACTGCGGAAGAGATACTGCTATAAAAATAAGAAATCAAATTCAAGAAAAAATTTCAAAATCAGGTAAGCAATTACCAAAAAGTAAAACAATAATAGTTCCTATGAAAGACGTTCTTGATTACTTACATCTAGATTATGATTATATTATCAATATGGCTATAAATGAAAGAAAAGTATTCCAAGAGTCTAATATTAGGACAAATAAACATGCCAGTATATCAAAATAAAAAAACTAAATTATGGAAATATAGAACTTATGCTTATGATGTCTATGGTAATCGCAAACAATTTGAAAAAGGTGGTTTTAAAACTAAAAAAGAAGCACTTATTGCAGAACGTGAAATACAGTCACTGGATAAAGTGGAACAATGTACTATATCATTTTTAGAATTATGGAAAAATTATGAGCAACATATTAAATTAAAACTAAAAAGCCAATCATATCGAAAAGTTGTTAGTAAATTCAAAAACCATATTCTACCCTATTTCAAAGATTATAAGGTTAAAAACATTACTGCTAATACTTATACTAAATGGCAAATGATAATTCAAGAAAAAGGGTTTAAACACAAATATAACTCTAGCTTACATGGTTCTATGGTTACCATATTAAATTATGCTATCAAGTTCTATGGATTAAAGGAAAATATTGCTAGCAAAGTTGGTAATTTTTCTAAAGGTCAAGAACTTCCTAAAAAAGTAGATTTTTGGACTTTTGAGGAATATAAACAGTTTATAGAAATTATAGATGATAATGTTTATAAAGTTTTCTTTGAAACATTATATTATACAGGATTAAGACAAGGAGAATGTCTTGCACTAACTTGGAAAGATTTTGAAGATGATAAATTGAATATCTATAAAACTATTTCAAAAGAAAAAATTGATAATAATTATGTTATCAACACTCCAAAGACTACTAGATCTATTAGAGAAGTCAAACTAGATAATGAATTAATAAAAGATTTAAATTCATTAAAAGAATATTATAGTCAATCAGTAGATTTTAATGATAGTTGGTTTATATTCGGAGGAATAAATCCGTTAGCACCAACTACAATTGGAAGAAAAAAATACAAGTATTGTGAAAAGGCAAATGTAAAAAAAATAAGAATACACGACTTCAGGCACAGTCATGCATCCTTATTATTGTCACTCGGAGTTCCTATTACAGTCATAAGCCAAAGACTAGGACATTCCGATATAAATATGACACTTAACACCTATTCACACTTAATTCCCAAAGATGAAGATAAAGCAATCGACATCTTAAATAAGATTAAATCTACTAATTAATTACTAAAAATTAGACTTAAAACTTAAAAAATAAGGGATTTTTAAGGGGAACGCTATTAAGTTTATTATAAAACCCTTGATATACAAGGGTTTATAAACATAATGGTCGGGAAGACAGGATTTGAACCTGCAACCCCTTGGTCCCAAACCAAGTGCTCTGCCAAGTTGAGCCACTTCCCGAATATGGCGTCCTGGAAGGGATTCGAACCCCTGACCCACGGCTTAGAAGGCCGTTGCTCTATCCAGCTGAGCTACCAGGACAGCGCTCTCATTCGAACTTCGAATGCTCCTTAATTATACAATACATATATTTATTTTTCAATATCTTTTTTTATTTTTTCTTGTTTTTTTTCATTTTGTACTAAAATTTCTATTTTTTCTACATCGTAATTGTTAAATATTGATTTTAATAATATTGTTTCCTCTTCTTCACTTAAGTCTTTATTTAAATTTATTGTTAAACTATTTTTATTTATTTCATAATCTAATAACTTTATATTTTCTACTAAAGTAAGTAAATTAGTATTAGCTTTTATATTGTCTAATTCTTCTATGATAATTTCTATTTTTTCTCTGTCATCATTTAAGTATTTAGTTACTGGAATTTCATAATATTCATCGTTTTCTTTGCCATAATATGACATTACTAATTTTACTATATCTTTATTTGATGATATTTCATAAGTTTTATTTATTCCAAAATCTTTAGTAAGTATAGCCGGTAACTGTTTATTTGTATGCGGAACATATTTTAATAATGATTCCTCTACATATATTTCTATTCCTAAAATTTCTTCATCAGTTATAGTATATACTATGGCTTCAATCATTTGTTCTGATTGACTTTCTGTTATATTTAATAATTCTTTGGAAAAATATATTTTTACTAGAGAGTCTTCTACTATAACTTCTTCTATTTGGGTGTTTTCAGGTAATATTGGATTAAAATAACTAGGCAATAAAGCATTTTTATTATTTTCTTCAATCATAATCTCTAGTTTTTCTTTGATTTTATCTTCTAAAGATATTGCTTTTGATACATATACTTCTGTTTTTGAAATATATCCATCGTCATTTAATGTATATATGCTAGATAATTCTTCCTTATTTTCTTTTTTTATTTTTTCAGATATTATATTATCTATTATACTATAAATTGTTAATACTACAAAAAATATTATAGTTGTTATAAATATTCTATTAAGGGCTTTTTTCTTTAGCATATTATCTCCTCAACAAAAGTATATGAAAAGGCATGTGTTTTTATAACATGCCTTATAATGATATTTCATTTAATTTTAGAAGTTCCACTACTGCGGAAGCTCGTCCTTTTACTCCTAGTTTTTGCATTACATTTGATATGTGGTTTCTTACTGTTTTTTCACTTATTTTCAATTCTTTTGCGATCTCTTTAGTTGTTTTATTACTCACTAGTAAAAGAAATACTTCTCTTTCTCTTTTAGTTAGTATTGATTTTTCTCTCATTTTTTCCCTCACTTTCAAGCCTTGGGTGGTTTTATATTATTCATATTATTTTATGAATAATTTTTATTTTGTGTGAGAGGACTTTGCCTAAGTTAGGAGAATTTTACTGATATACTCATTTGTGTGTCATATTCACTTTGTACTGTTCTCATTATTTTATTAGCAAGCGATACATCATGTTCTTTACTTCCTACGACTACTTCTACTTTATCATCTTCTTGTTTTACATATGCCTCTAGAGAATATTCTTCTTTTATTTTATTAGCTATGTTTTCTTCTCTTCCTTTAATATTATTAATTTCTTTCATTTGTTCATATGCAGCATTTTTTTCTTCACTTGTTTTAGAACTACTATTTATAATTTCTTGTAAGCTATTTAATTCTTCAGATCTTTCTGAATCTAGCTCTATTTTTAATGTTTCTATATAACTGGTATTCTGGCTATTTACTTCACTTATCTCTTTTTCTGTTTCTTTTTTTGTTTCTGTTGTTATTTCACTTTCAAATATTTCATTAGGCATTGTAATATAATATATACTTAATACCAATATTAAGCTGAATAATGTTAAAAACCATAGTCCTTGTTTATTTATCATAACTTTTCCTCCTGATAAATTGTATGACTTATTTTTTTAAATATACAAAAAAATAAGTAATTACTTACTTATTTTTAGTCCTTTGATATTGCTTTCCTTCTTTCATATCTTGAAAATCTTTAAATGTCATGTTTAATAAATAATTATATGCATCAGAGACACCATTCATAAATATTTTTTTGTCTGTTGATGATAATTTTTTATAATTTAGTTTATGCTTATTAATTTTTGAAAGATATCCCATTTTATGGATATATTTTTCTCTTTTCATATTATATTCTAATAAGTTCTCATATTTAGCTTTTAATCCATCTTTTACTCCTAATTTTAATCCTTCTATGTATGCAGTAAAAAGCTCACTATCTTTAGGGAATATTTCAAGCTGTACATCAAAATATCCTTCATTATAGCCTATATT
>CALVPC010000072.1 GCA_944350405.1 uncultured Bacilli bacterium | reverse complement strand
TGGAGGAATACCCAAGTCTGGTTGAAGGGACCGGTCTTGAAAACCGGGAGGTCGTGTGAGCGGCGCAGGGGTTCGAATCCCTTTTCCTCCGCCATTTTTAAAACTTTTATCGCGGAGTGGAGCAGTCTGGTTAGCTCGTCGGGCTCATAACCCGAAGGTCGTAGGTTCAAATCCTTCCTCCGCAACCAATGGTTCCGTGGTGTAGTGGTTATCACGCCTGCCTGTCACGCAGGAGATCGCGGGTTCAAGTCCCGTCGGAACCGCCATTTTTTTATTTTGGCTCTATAGCTCAGTCGGTAGAGCACAGGACTGAAAATCCTTGTGTCACTGGTTCGATTCCAGTTGGAGCCACCATTTTTAAATAATTGCTGGGTTTTCCCAGTTTTTTTGTAAAATTTATCTTATTTGTAACGTACTTAACAAGTACGTTTTTTATTTTTTATTGCAATAAAAAAGATATAAGTTAGTTTTATATAAATAATAATTTTAAAATACTTTGGATTGCAAAAGTAGTTGATAAATGTTAAGATTATGGTAGTTTTTAGTATTTTTGGAGGTATTTTATGTTAAATAGTAATTGGAGATTAAAAATCGGAAAAAGAAGAAACTCTAATGAGTTAGATTGGCACATTGAACTTCATTAGGAGTTCGTTCAGTTTGCTGAGGAAGCTGAATTGTTGTCTAGATTATATGATTGGGATTTTTGGGGTGGTGGTGCATATGAACGTTATCTGCTTGCTTTACGCTGGGCTTATGAGGAGTTAGAAGAAAGAAAGGAAAAAGAAAAAATTTCGGTTTGATTTTGTTTGTAGTTACCAAATTAATAAAAATTCAGATTTTAAGTAATAATAGAATAATGACTTTTAATAAGTCATTTTTTGTTAGTATTATGTATTTAGATATGTAATTGGCAAAATTAATTGTTAAAAACAATTCCAAATTTTGGAAAAACTACGAAAAATCATAAAAAACTTTACTTTTGTCATATTTCGATAAATTTTCTTAATTTTTATGGTATGATGATTCTACTGTAGTATAGTTATAAATAAGAAAAGAGGAAAATAATATGATAAAAAAAGTTAAGTGGTTTAATGATGCTAAGGGATATGGTTTTTTGGATAATGATGATATGGAAGATATTTTTGTCCATTATTCTGCTATTAATAGGAAAGGATATAAAACTCTTTCACAAGATCAACTGGTTGAATTTGATTTAGTAGAGACTAGTAAGGGATTTCAGGCTAAAAATGTTACTTTAAAAGAAGAATCTAAGGCTCAAGTGTAAAGATAGGATATTTTTTTATCCTTTTTTTGTTACCGTTTTTTATATGTGATAAAATTATATTGGTGATAATATGGTTTTTTTACTTATTTTTATTTCGGTTTTACCTGTTATTTTATTAGCTATTTATATATATAATAAAGATATTTCAAAAGAGTCTAAAACACTACTTTTAGGTCTTTTTTCTTCAGGAATTCTGGCTATTATATTTTCTACTATTATTAATATTTTAATACTATTATTGTTACCTGATTACTATTTAACAGATAATTATGAAGATTTTAATTTTATTTCTTTATTTTTAATATTATTTTTTGAAGTAGCATTTGTTGAGGAAATTTCAAAATGGGTAATGTTAAGAATTTTTGGCTATAGAAGTAAAAAGTTTGACCAAATGTATGATATTATTGTGTATTCAGTTTTTATAGCACTGGGTTTTGCTTTAGTTGAAAATTTGCTTTATGTTTTGCAAGAGGGTATTACAGTAGGAATTTATAGAGCTATTTTTTCTGTACCTGGTCATGCGTGTTTTGGAGTATTTATGGGTTATTATCTTGGACTTGCTAGATATTATTATAAAAAGAATAAGACTTTATATATTATAAATATTATTTATAGTATTTTTATTCCTGTTATGTTACATACTATTTTTAATTTTTGTTTAATTAATACTAATTTTTATTTTTGGATTTTATTTATTTTATTTATAGTTATTTTATATACATTGTCTATAAAAAAGATAAATGAGTTTTCACATATAAAAGAGCCTCTAGAGTGAGGATTTTTTAATTGACATGACTATTCCTAATAATATCATATATGATAATAAACTGCTTCCTCCATAACTAATAAATGGTAAGGTGATACCCGTTATAGGAAGTAATCCAATAGTCATAGAGATATTTTGGATTTGTTGATATAGCAAAGCACCAATTATACCTACTATAATATATTTGAATACTTTTTCTTTTGTATTAGTATTTATAATTGTTAAATCAAACCAAATTATTGTAAATATTAGAATGATCATTCCTACTAATCCATATATAGAGGCAAATGATGAAAAAATAAAGTCAGTATGTCCTTCTGGAAAGTATAGTAAAATATTGTTTATACCATTTCCAAAATATCCACTAGATCCAATTGATATTATAGAATTTTCTAGTTGCATTCCTGAAGAAGATTGCCAGTCAAATATTCTATCTAATCTATAAAACATACTACTACCAAAGATACTTATAAATAGATCTGTTTGGAAAATATATAGATATAGGAATAAAATTCCTATTATTAGTATTATACTAAAGAAAAGAATAAACCATCTATATCTAATATTGGAGGTAAATAACATAACAAAGGCAATAACAAAATATATTAGAACTGCACCTGTATCTGGTTCTAAGAATGTTATTATTCCTGGAATAATTGTAATTATAAAGACTTTTAATATTAGTAATAGTTCATCTTTGTAGTTTTTAATTTTATGATTATCAATTATTTTAGCTATATATAGAATTAAACCTATTTTCATAAATTCACTTGGTTGAAAGGTTCCAATTATGGGAATGCTAAACCAGGCTCTAGCGCCATTTATTTCAGTACCAATAAATAATACTAAAATAAGTAATAGGACATTTATTAAGTATATATAGAAACTATATTTTATTAGTTTATGAGGATTTATTTTAAGCATTATTAAAATTATTATTATTCCAAGTAAATAAAATATAGATTGTCTTATTACCAAGCTATATGGTTCGTTTGTTAGAAATACAGAAAAACTATATATTGAATTTATGCTTATTATAAAAAATATTAGAAGTATATATATAAAAGATTTATTTGTTTTCATGTTATTAGTATATCTTTTTTAGAATTTTTTAATACTTTAAACATAAAATATAATAAATAAAGGAGGGAATATGAGTAGAAAGCCTGATATTTTTAAGCCTAATATTGGTAATGTAAATAATAATAGTAAAGTTTATTATTCTTTTTTAGAAGATAGACTTGGAATAGAAGTTGAACCTAAGAGTAAGGAAGATCCTATTGATTTTATAAATAAACTTAGTAAATCTGGTTCTTATATTTTTAATAAAGAAGTTGTTATAAAAACGAAAGATAAGACTTATAATACTAAAATTGCAGGTAAATTAGGTGATAGGTTGGTGACTTTAGATAATGAGTCTATTTATATTAAAGATATAATAGATATTTATGAAAAATAATAATTTTGTGTCGTTTTATTTCTAGTAATAGATTTTTTATCTATTACTTTGTTTTTGTTGGAAAATTATGGAGTAAGATAATAAATTTGTGCACAAAAAAACTTCATGTTTTTGAAGTTTTTTATATACATGAAATAAATGTATCTTCTAAGCACTGAATAGCTCCGACACAATTTAGATTAATTGTGAAAAATGAATCAGTTGCTTCAAAGGTGTCTCCAACACTTCTTAGAATTCTAAATGTTGCACAGCAGTCTTCTACTGTTTCTACTCTAAACACTGTACTTGTTCCACTTTCTCCATCTACAGTAAATGGCATGCTCCAAAGTGTATTATTTGGACATGTATATAGCGTTATAGGTCTAGTGTTTAGAAAATTATTATTGGTTACTCCAAGAAATGGTCTATCACAAGAAGCAAGACCTGTATCAATACATTCTCCTTGTTTTTGTAGTTTAACTATTGTACAAAGAGTATTTGTTAAACTTTCACAGCTATTATTTCCACACATATTTATCCTCCTCTCTATATACAATCTATAAATGTGTCACTAAGACATTGGATAGCACATATACAGTTACAATTAACTATAATAAATGAATCTGTTTTTACGTATGGGAAAGTACTTCCTGTATCTGGATTAGGTGCTAGAACTCTTAAGGTTGCAGTTTCGCAATCTACTTTTTCCACTCTAAAAACGCTTGAAGTACCAGTTGTACCATTTAATGTATATGGTGCTTCAAATAAAGTATTATTAGATGTATATAATGTTATAGGTCTAGTGTTATAAACAAATGTGTTGGCATTGTTTGAAAAACCTAAGAAAGGTCTATCACAAGTATTTGGTATGTCATCAATTTTTTCTGCTTGACATTGTAATACATTTATAACTTCTAAGATATTATTGATGCAACATGAGCTTTTATTCATATATAATCCACCCCTTTATTTCTTTCTAATATAAGATATTCTATCTTTTCCTTTTGGTGCAGAACTAATACCTATTTACTATATACTATGAAAAAATGTTTTATTTTTGACGAAAATATTGTATAATTGTTATAGGTGATTTTATGACTTATGATTATTTAATAATAATTATAGTATTTGTTATATTACTTTTAGCGCTTTTAAAGATAAATAAAAAAGATGTAAAACTTGATATGAATAAGTTAGTTGATTATCTTGGTGGGAGAGATAATATTATTGAGACAGAAGTTAATTTATCTAGATTTATTGTAACTTTGGAAGATATTAGTAAAGTTGATAAAGATGCTATTATTAATTTAGGTGCTAAGGGTATAGTTGAAATTGATAATCAATTAAAAATAATATTAGGTAGTAATTCTAAACAA
>CALVPC010000071.1 GCA_944350405.1 uncultured Bacilli bacterium | reverse complement strand
TCCTATTGACTCATTTCTTATTATTTTTATTCTATTTTCTATATTGCCAGTTCCATCATCTGTTGGAAATACTCCTATTATTCTCCACAACTCATTATTAAAACTTACATAGTTATTGGGATTTGCTCCTGTATATCTATAATCTGTTACTGCTCCTAATTGTTCTGTTGCTGGGTGAGTTTCTGCAACTATCCCATCAGTTCCTGCTTTAGATATGATTATAGCAGCTCCTCCTTGAGTTGTTATATTGGTTACTAGCCCACTACAACTTCCCTTATTACCTGCCAAATCTGTTATATATCCAGTATATACACCATTTGCTGTTACACTTACTGCATCCTCTATAGATTCTGTATGATCCCAAGAATAACCATTTAAATCTATATTTGTATCATCACTTATTATTGATAATACTTTATTTGGTGAAGGATTACCATTTGGATTTATTCTTATTGTACAACTTGGCGCTACCTTATCTACTTTATCTATTACTACTTCTTTACCTTGACTTACATTACCCGCATTATCTTTTACAAATGCATAATATGTTCCATTATCATAACTATTTACAGTAGTATATTCAAGAGCACTACTTGCTTCCCATCCAGAATCACTTGCTGATGGTGCAGTATTAGAAGTCCTTATCATATATCCTGCTATACCACTACCATCTGAATTATCTTTTGCTACTATTTCTATATTTTTATTTTCTTTACTCCATCTTTCATCTACACTTGCTACAACTATTTCTGGTACTATTGTATCGCTATATTCATTATTATTTTCTTCTGAATATAATCCAGATACATAAAATGGTTGTTCTTCTGTACCTAATCCCTCTAATAATGTATCTGATGATAAAGTTATTACTGGTTTTAATCCTACAACTCCAGTTATATTTTGACTTCCTAATGCATTACTACTTGTATAGGCATATACACTACTTGGAGCATTATATGAACTAGTATAATAACTACTACTAGAACTTAAATAAAAACTTGTATTTGCTGTATCTTTTACTGCTCCAGCATACATTAAATCATCTGCAGTAACTATTCCAACTTTAGTAAAACTATTATTCGTACATTCTCCGTTTGGATTATTATTATCTACTCTTATTTTTGCTAAAAAATTACCACTTGCATCATAAGTATCTTCACAATATGTCTGAGTAGTTTTTACATACTTTTCTTCTAAAGATATATTACTATCATACCAACTATTTAATGTATTTTTTATATTAGCATAAGTTGAACCACTTATTACATCATTTAAAACTATATTTATACTTCCATCTGGATTAGTACTTAAAATTCTAAAATCTAATCCCGCAAATGTTAAATAATTATTTGGATTACCTCTAAAATAATATTTAACTCCATCACTTACATTTACTGCTACTACCCCACTAGGCTGATTATCTGATGGTGATATAGCACTATAACTTACATTTTGTAATAATGTATTTTTACTTAATACAGTATATCCACTTGTATTTGTATCATAATCTATTGTTAAATTATTACTTGCTGTAGAAAGGATTATTATTTTACTTTCTAATCCTCCAGATATACTTTCTACATCATAATCTATCCATGTTCTAAGATCAAATGTTTTACTTTCCCCAACTTTTAAATATCCCGTATCTAAACTATATGTCTTTACTACACTACTTTCACTACTATCAACAAGTTCAGTTTCTGTTAAATTACTAATCATTGTTGGAGCTAAATAAGAATCCCCATCAAGTGCTACTTTTATTTTACTTAAATTATCTAAATTAGACCCACTCATTATATTAAGTGTTGCCGTAAATGAAGCATCTACTGTACAACTATTTGTAATAGTATATGTATATGGACTACTTGTAAGTCCACTTTCATTTGTCATTGGTGCTGCATTACTAATATTTAAATTACCATTATCTGTCATATCTACCTTTAAACATCCAGTTTGAATACCTTGTACTTCTACCCCAGATATATCACTTGAGAAAGCTGCAAACGATATTCCTATTAATAATACTACTATTCCTACAACTCCCATTAAGGTTATTCCTATTTTTCTTTTTGTTTCTTTATCCATATTATCACCACTTTATCATATAACATAAGTATATAATAACTTTTTTCATTTTTCAATATTTGTTTTTATTTTTTTAATAAAAAAAGACAAACTATTTATTTGTCTAATAAATTAATCACAAAAGTTGAAATAATTATAGCAAAAGAGCAAAAACTTAAAAATGAATTAATAATATTTTGATATAACTTACCTTTATTTTTAATTATTTTTATTATGTAAAAAATAGAATAACTTAATAAATATAATAAAAATCCACTAATAATTATTATATAAAGTATATCAATTATATTAATATTTAAAAACATATTAATAACTAAAATAACTATTAATAAAACACTATAAATACTAAATAATATTTTTAATATATTATATTTATTTTCATAAATATATACTTCTCTAATATACTTAATACCAAAAACAAGTGCAGATAATATACAAAATATATTACATATAACATAACAAGCCATATTATAATTACCTAAAAGTCTAAATATTAAATATGAAATACATAATGGTATTACTATTATCTCAAGTAATATTTTTTTATTATTCATAAAATACCTCCAAAAATTTATTAAATATTCCATAATTAGGATATTTAATAAAAACCATTCTTTCTTTACTTACAGGATGAAAAAATTCTACTCTATAAGCAAAAAGTGCTAATTGCTTATTATCTTTTATCCCATATCTTTGATCTCCATATAAAGGATAACCTATATTTTTAAATTGAATTCTTATTTGATGATGTCTTCCAGTAATTAAATCAATCTTAACTAAAGAAAGATTATCTATTTTCTTTATAAGTCCATACTTTAGTTCAGCATATTTACCTTTATCTTTAGTTGTTATAAAACTATTACCATTACTATCTTTATCTATATAATTAGTTAACTCACCTTTTTGTTTATTAAAACCAGGTATTACTGCTAAATAACTTTTTTTAAACTCTTTATTTTGTATTTGATTACTTAATCTTTTAGCAGCCTTACTATTTCTAGCAAAAACCATTATACCTCCGGTTGGTCTATCTAATCTATGAACAAGCCCTATATAAACATTACCAGGCTTATTATATTTTTCTTTTATGTATTCTTTAACTAATGTAAGCATATCAATATCTAATGTACTATCACTTTGAGAAAGTATATTAATAGGTTTTACTACTACAATTATTTGATTATCTTCATATAGTATTTCTAGTTTATTTTTCATATCTTGCATATACTCCGCATGGTAAAATAAGACCATTTTTAGCCTTTATTCCAAGTTCTCCACTAGTAATATTACCAGGCTTTTCCCCTAAAACTATTTTTAAAATATTATTAAGTACTGCTTGTGATAAAGAAGCAGTATATGAATTTATAATAAAAAATAAAGGCTCATCTTCTAAAATTTCTTTACATAATTTAACTAAATTAAATAAATCTTTCTCAACATCCCAAACTTCTTTATTTGCTCCTCTTCCATATGAAGGTGGATCCATTATAATTGCATCATATTTATTACCACGTCTAATTTCTCTTTTAACAAACTTTACACAATCATCAACTAAAAACCTTATAGGTTTATCCTCAAGATTAGAACTTTTTACATTTTCTTTAGCCCATTCAATCATCCCTCTTGAAGAATCTACATGAACAACTTCCGCTCCTGCAGAAAGTGCTGCAACTGATGCACAACCTGTATAAGCAAATAAATTTAGTACTTTAACTTTTTTAGAAGAACTTTTAATTTTATCTATAATAAAATCCCAATTAACACTTTGTTCTGGAAAAACACCAGTATGCTTAAAACCCATAAGCTTAACATTAAAAGTTAAATTTTTATAATTTACAGTCCATCTCTCTGGAAGACTTTTTTTTATTTCCCAAAAGCCCCCACCCTTATTACTACGATGATAATGAGCATGAGCTATACTCTTATCTAGAGTATCCTCCCATATTATCTCAGGATCAGGTCTAAGCAAATAATATTTTCCCCATCTTTCAAGCTTTTCTCCACCACTCATAGAAATAATCTCATAATCATCAAAGTCTTTAGCTAATAGCATAACAATCACCAATTAAAATTATATCATCTAAACATATTTATGTAAAATAACAAAATTCTATTTTAAATAATTTATAATACTATCTAGTAATAAAAAATCATCTATTCTATTAATAGCAAAACATTTAACACCTAAATCTTTAAAAGATGAACCACAGTGATATAAAATACTTTTATCTAGTATTATAAATCTATCATGAAACCCAGTATGAATAAAAACACTTATATTAGAATACTGACTGTTATATTTTTTAATTAATTCTAAATCAAAGTTCTTACTATATACTTTAATATTAGTTTTTATATCTCGTAATAAATCAAACAGATCTTTTCCTGCATAGTTATCTATTATTATAATTTCTTCTTTTGCCAGGCTTAAAATATCCATCATAACTGAATATGCATCATATATTTGTCCTTCAAAAAATATATGGTTTATTTTTTCTTTTTCTTCAAGTTTTTGAAATGATTCTTGAATTAATTTTACATTATTATCCAGCTCTATAATTCTTGTCTCTACATTTGATAGTCTACTATCATAGTTATTATTAGCAATATACTTTCTCATTGCAACAAAAGCATCCATTATCTTGATACTTACTGATGCTGCTATCTTAGTTTTTAATATTGTTGCAAGCATTGCCACTCCTTGTTCTGTAAACACTCTGGGATTATATCTTCTTTTAGAATACTTTGTGGTCAAATCTTTTGTCCGCAAAATACTATATTCTTCATCATTTAAAAGAAAACAATATCT
>CALVPC010000070.1 GCA_944350405.1 uncultured Bacilli bacterium | reverse complement strand
CTATATTTATCCTCTGATGTTATGATAACCGGAGGGACTGGAACAAGTAGTGATCCTTATATTTTAAGCAAATAGAAAAGAAGTCTTTTACAAGGCTTCTTTATATATTTCTTTATTAAATTCATGTTCTCCTGTATCTAGTTCTTCTAATCTATCATTATCTATAAGTAAAAAGTATATTTCTAATTTGTCTTCTCCATTTTCAGTTATTGGATCATCCCACGTAAGATCTAAATGTAACCATTCATTTCCAATCTTTACTAAATTCCAAATATGAGAGTCTGTAGCAATTTTATAATTATCTAAATCAAATTCATATAAGAATAATGCCATAGCATCGGTATAAGCACTACATATACCATATTTATTTATTAAAATATCATTTGCTTTATTGTATTCTTTATTATTTTTTTCTCTAATTTTATCTGTTGCGTAAGTTCCTTTATTTATAATATAGTTATGAATTGTCTCTACTTTTTCTTTTGTTGTCATAGAAGTTTTAATATTATCGTTTATTATTTCTTCTACTAAAGTATTTAATTCTTCTATTTCTTCTTCTGTATATACTTTGTCTATTTGTACTATAATTTCTCCATATTCATCATAACTTATATTAATTGTATTAAATGAATTAAATGGGTGTACGAAGTTATTAATATTAGATAATATATCTTGATTATTTACCATTTCTATAGCGTCATCTACACAATTTTTATATTCTTCGTCGCAATAAAAAGTAAAGTTTTCTGTGCCACTATTGATTATGGTATAAAAGATATTTTTTAAATGAGTTTTATTTTTAGCTATGAAGTCATTAGTATTTTGTACATATGAATAATCATTTTCTTTATAATACTTATTAGTAGTTATTGTTATATTATCTTTTTTCTTTAATATTTCTTCTTGATAAAATACATATATGTCATCTTTAAATTGATAGCCAATACCAAAAGCTATACTTAAAAATCCTATGGTTGCTAATATAACTGCTATTATTTTTTTCATTTAATCACCATGTCTATTTTATCATAAAAATATAATGTAATCAATATAATGTTACTTTATATTATCAACAATTTTTGCAAGCTTAGATTTATTTCTTGCAGCTTTATTTTTATGTATTAAACCACTTTTTACAGCTTTATCGATTTTTTTATTAGCTTCGTTTAATTTTTGTATTGCTATTTCTTTATTTTCATCTTTTGCTGATACTTTAACTTTTTTTATAGCTGTTCTCATACTAGTGATTTGGTCTTTATTTCTTTCTCTTTTTATTTGGTCTGTTTTAACTCTTTTTTTAGCACTTTTAATATTTGGCATTGTCTCACCTCACTTTTTAACAATTTAAATGATAACAAAAATTTAAAAAAAAAGCAAATGTTTTCAGTGTTTTTATTACTTTTTTATGATTTAGTATTATTTTTTTTAAAATATGCACAATAATAATGGTGATTTTATGAGAGAAATTGATTTGTCTAAGTATAAAATTAGGACAGATTTAGTAGCAGATTTAGTTCAAGATAAGAGTGATTTAGAAGAAAAATATGATTATGATTCTTGTATGGTTAGTAGAATCACTTTAGATGATAAAACATCTTCTAATTTAGGAAGAAAAAAAGGAGATTATACTACTTTGTATTTTGATGATATTACTGATACGACTAATTATAATAATATTCTTAAGGTACTTAGTTCTGAACTTAAGGAAATGTTTAACAAAACAAATATTTCTGATGAACTTTCTTGTATGGTGATTGGACTTGGTAATGAGAAAAGTACTGCAGATGCTTTAGGAGTTTTATCTGCAGAAAAGATAATTGTTACAAGACATATATATGAGATTACAGGTACTTTAGAGGAGGGATTTCGTATAACAACTTCTTTTTCTCCTGGGGTTATGGGTACGACAGGAATTGAGACTAGTGATATAATTTCTGCTTTACTTGAAAAGGCTGAACCAGATTTTATTATTGTAATAGATGCTTTAGCTAGTGATTCTATTGATAGACTTCTCAGGACTATTCAAATAACTAATACTGGAATTAATCCTGGAAGTGGTATTGGTAATAATAGAAAAGAAATTTCTAGTGATATATATAATATACCTGTTATTGCAATTGGAGTTCCTACTGTCGTGGATGCTACTACTATTGTTAGTGATACAATTAATTATATGAAAAAACATTTTAGTTATAATATTAAGAATAAAGATAGTAGTTATTTAAAACTGGTTCCTAGCACTAAAATAAATTATTTGAAAGATAATAATTATAAATTATCTAAAGAAGAGATTAATTATTTTCTTGGGGCTTTTGGTAATTTATCTAATGAAGAAAAGAAACTTCTTATAAACGATGTTCTTACTCCAATAGGTTATAATTTAATGGTTACTACTAAAGAAATAGATTTTGTTTTGGAAAAGTTAGTTAATTTAATATCTACAGCAATTAATAATACACTTCATAATATATCGACAAAAAATATTTAGTCTTTATTGTATACTCATTTTGGTGATTGTATGAATAAAGTAAAAATATATTTTTGTCTTTTTTTATTTATTATTTCTTTTTTGTATGTTGGAGAATTATTTAATAAAGTAAATATTTTTGATTATTTAATGGGTAATAATAAGACGATATTATCTAATAGTATTAATAATAATTTTAATGATTCAAAACAAGTTTTTGAAGAAAATAATGAATCTTCTATTAATGATAAATCTCCAATTGTTTATTTTTATAATACTCATGATACAGAAGAATATAAAAGTAATGTATATAATATAACTCCTAATGTAAAAACTGTTAGTCAGATGTTAAGAGAGGAGCTAGAAGAGGATAATATATATTCAGTAGTTGAGGAACAATCTATTAAAAAAGGTTTAGATAAATTGGGATATGATTATAGTGGTACTTATGAAATAAGTTTAAATTATTTAAAAGAAAAAAAAGAAAAATATGATACATTAAAATATTACTTTGATATACATAGAGATTCTGTAAAAGGAGAAAATTCTAGAACTACTATTGATGGTAAAAGTTATGCTAAAATTATGTTTCTTATTGGAAAAAATCATGATAATTATAAAAAGAATGTTTCGAATGTAAAAATAATGGAAGAATATCTTAATAAGCATTATAAAGGTATTTTAAGAAGTACTTATTATCAACCACTTTATGCTTATAATCAAGATTATGCTGAGACGATGTTTTTAGTTGAGTTTGGAGGTGTTGATAATACTTTAGAAGAACTTTATAATTCAGCAGTAGCACTTGCGGATGCTATTAATTATTATATTGGAGGAGATTATGAAGAATAAAATATTTTTATTTTTTGGACTTACTTTTTTTGTATTTTTTGCAATACTTTTGCTTGCAGAATCTCAAGGTTATTATAAGAATAGAAATGAGAAAGCTAAAACTCTTACAGAAGAGCAGATTAAAGAATTTGAAGAAGATATTAAAGAGGGAAAAGATATTGATATTAAAAAATATGTGCTTTATGAGGATAAAGATTATACTAATAATATAAGTAATAATATTTATAAAATATCATTAAAATTAGAAGGAGTAGTAGATGATGCTATTAAAATGATATTTAATGGAGCTTCTACTATGGTTAATGACTAAATTTTATTGATAAAGCATTTTATTTATATTATAATTTAGATGGTGGTATTAGTGAAAAATAATAGTAAATTTATAGAGAGATTATTAATTTTAATAGTTATAATTGTTTTTATTTCTTTAGGTTTTATTACATATCAAAGATATAAAAATAATAATGATGATGAGCAAATTATTAATAACTATTATAATTTAGAATTTTTATTTAATAATGGATATGTTAGACTGGCTAATACTATTGATAGTTTTAATAATGATGAGGTTTCTTTTACTTTAAATGATAATACTTTAGTTATAGAAAGTGAGGATACTGAAAAAGTTATTTCTGGGCTTCCAAACAATAATTTAAAAATATATTATAATTACTTAAAAGATGATTGTTATGAATTTGCTGGACTAGATTCTAATGAACTTTACTATGCTAATTTTTGTATTAGTGATAAAGATAGTAGTAGTTTTGAAAGAATAAGTACTAATGTAAAAGAAATATATGTTCCTAGTGCTTTTAAAGATAGTGTTTATGTTACTTCGAATAATATAATTAGTAATTTTATTATCGTTAATACTTTAAATGAAATAAAATATATTAGTTATAAAGAAGGAGTTTTAGGAATTTATGATAATTTAGAAGAAGTTATGCCTTATTTTGATTATGTATGTGCTAGTGATAATTTAAGTATTTGTAATGATATTATGGTATATTCTACTTTTGATAAACATTTAGTTTTTAATTATAATCTTGATGATGTTATAAAGAATGATATTGGTGAAGATTTAATTGTTCAAGATTTTTTTGGAGTTTTTGAAACTAATGTTAATATTAAAGATTTAGAAAATATGAATTTTAATGAGTTTAATAAGAAGTATGAATACTTATTTACTGTTTATGTTTTAGATAAAAATAATAATTTATATACTATTCAGATGAATAATAATGCAATTTCTAATAAAGCGTTAGTAAATGCGATTAGTGTTTCTTCAGAAACTGTTAGAAATATAGAATATAAGAAAGATGATAATAATGTTACTTCTGTAGTAATAAATTTTGTTAATGGAGAGCCAATTGAAATAGTAGAGAGTGATACTTTAGATATTATTACTTCAACTTTATATGATAGAAAGTAATTAAAAGTTTTATTAAATCTTAGTTTTTATAAATATTTATAAAATAAAATATAAAAGTTTCTTTAAAGTAATTTTTATATTTTATTTTTTTGTGTTTATTAAATATAGAAAATGTTAATTTTACAAATAATATTTAGTATTTTATAGTTATATTAATTATTAATGTAAGGGGAGTTTTTATGAATGAATG